>JAGDCW010000103.1 GCA_017958305.1 Bacteroidales bacterium
TCAGATTAATCTTAATCTGCGCATTGACAGCGTCAATAACTACTTTTTCTACGTTCATTTGTCTGAGAATTTTTGAGCGGCAAAATTAGCTTTTATCTTTGAATTGGCCAAACTCTTTTTGCATAAGCGTTCCGGCGGCCGAAAAACGATGCTTCAAAAACCATGCCGCCGCTCCTTGCTTGACTTTTTCGAAACCCTGGCGTATCTTTGTCTGACCATCTCGACTGACACAGTATCATGGATCGCAAATGCGTTATATTCCGGTTGTTCTGGCTGCTCGTCCTGGTGATGGCCGGAATCCTGGTCACTTATGTGCTCACCTTTGCCATCTTGACCCTTGCCCGGGGCGGCGATTTGACAGCTGTCCTAACGGGTTCCGGCACACGCGTGGGCGATTTGTGGCTGATGCAAGGCCTGCAGGCGCTTTTTGTCTTCTGTCTGCCGCCGCTGCTGCTTTGCCGCATCGGCTGGGAAAACACCGCCTCGTGGCTGTCGTGGCGCCGTGCCAGGGAATTGGACTTGTTGGTGGCGGCTTTCAGCATGGTGGCCGCCTTGCCGCTCATCAATGTCTTGGTGGCCTGGAACGAAAGCTGGCAATTGCCGGCTTGCTTGTCGGGCGTGGAAGCCTGGATGCAACAGCAGGAACAGGCTGCCGCCCAGGTGACGGACAGAATGCTGGGAGAGACTTCTCCGACAGGTCTTTTGCTCAATTTCGTGGTCATCGCCCTGCTGGCCGGCCTGGGCGAGGAAATGCTGTTTCGCGGCACTTTGCAGCGGCTGTTGGCCGAGGCTTTCTCACCGCGCCGCCGTCGGGCCGGCCTGGCTGTCTCGCGCGGATCGGTTGTCGGTGCCATCTGGCTCACGGCATTCCTCTTCAGTGCCATCCATCTGCAGTTCTACGGCCTGGTGCCGCGGATGCTCCTGGGGGCCTGGCTGGGTTACTTGCTGTGGTGGACGGGCTCGCTGTGGGTGCCGGTGCTGGCCCATGCCCTGAACAACGCTGTCTCCCTGTCTTTCGGCATGGCCGCGAACCGGGGCTGGCTGTCCCAGGAAAGTGTCGACAGCCTGGGCCTGGGCGGCAGCTGGTGGCTGTGCGTGGTATCGGTCCTGGCCCTGGCCGGCTGTGTCTGCTACTTCGGACGTTCGCGCCGACAGCTCCCCTGAAAAACGGATATGGCTGTATTTCAATCAGAGACGGAAAGCGGAGTGAAAATTTTCCGATTTTTGGCAGTCCCTGCAACGTTTTTTTTGTTCCCGGACATTCTTTTTTTGAGATTCTTTTTTACCTTTGGCTCGACAAGCTCGAGAGGAAATTAAACTGTAAATATGGTACAAGATCTAGTCAAAAAAATCCGGAGAGTTCCCGACTATCCCACCAAGGGAATCCTTTTCTACGATGTGACCACCCTGTTCAAGGATGCCGACGCCTTGCGTGAAATCCTTGACGCATTATATGAAATCTACAAGGACAAAGGCATTACCAAGGTCGTCGGGGTCGAATCCCGCGGTCTGGTGCTGGCTCCGGCCCTGGCCATCCGCCTGGGTGCCGGTTTCGTGCCGGCCCGCAAGCCGGGCAAGCTGCCCGCCAAGGTTTTGTCGGCCTCCTACCGGAAGGAATACGGGTTCGACAGTGTCGAGATCCATCAGGATGCCCTCACCCCCGACGATGTGGTGCTGGTCCACGACGACTTGCTGGCCACCGGCGGCACGGTGGGAGCCGTCGTGAACCTGGTGCACCAGTTCGAGGTGAAGGACGTCTACGCCAACTTCATCATCGAAATCGACGAACTCAACGGCCGCCGGCACATGCCTTCCAACATTTGGATAACCAGTTTGATTCACGTTTAAACCCTCTAATTTATACGTCTATGAGTCCTTTCCTGAACAAAGTCTTCGGGTTTGACCCGAAGCAGCACAGTGTCCGCACGGAGATTCTGGCGGGCGTTACCACTTTCTTGACGATGGCCTACATCCTGGCTGTCAATCCTAACATCTTCGGTGCCTTGGACATGCCCGGCGGAGCAGTATTCACCGCAACTGCTCTGGCCGCCATCGTCGGTACCATCGTTATGGCGCTCTATGCCAAGAAGCCTTTCGGTTTGGCTCCCGGCATGGGACTCAACGCTTTCTTCGTGTTTACTGTCTGCCTGACGATGGGCCATCCCTGGCAGTTCGCCCTCACAGCAGTACTTATTGAAGGTATTCTGTTTATCATCCTCACGGTCACCAAGGTGCGCACTTGGCTCATCAATGCCATCCCCGGTACCCTGAAGAAAGCCATCGGCGCCGGTATCGGTCTGTTCATCGCCTTCATCGGCCTGCAGAACGCCGGTATCATTGTCGATAACAGCGCCACCCTGATTTCGCTCGGTGAAATCACAAAGGGCAAGGCTCTTCTGGGCATCATCGGCCTGTTCATCACCGCCGGTCTGGTCATGGGCAAGGTCCGCGGAGGCATTCTTTGGGGCATCCTTTTGACTTCGGCCCTGGGCCTTATCATCAAGGATCCTTCCACCGGAGCCGCCATCACCACGTTGCCCGATCGCATTGTTTCGCTGCCCGACAGCCTCGACCCCATCTTCTGTCAGTTTGAATGGGGCAGCATCCTGAGTTGGGATATGCTGGCAGTCGTATTCACCTTCCTGTTCATCGATATGTTCGACACGATGGGCACCATCATCGGTGTACACCAGGGTGCCGGCCTCACCTCCAAGGGTGAGGAAATCCCCGGTGTGGAGAAGATGTTCCTGGCCGACTCCATCGCCACCGTGGCTGGCGCCTGCTTCGGTACTTCCACGACCACCACTTATGTTGAAAGTGCCGCCGGTATCGGCGAAGGCGGTCGCACTGGCCTGACGGCTTTCTCCATCGCTGTCTGCTTTGCCCTGGCCTTGTTCCTGAGCCCCATCTTCCTGGCCATCCCCGGCGCAGCCACCGCTCCCGCCCTCATCATCGTGGGTGTCATGATGATGGGTTCTGTAAAGAGCATCCACTGGGAAGACTACTGCAGAGCCATCCCGGCTTTCGTCACCATCATCATGATGCCGCTGGCCTACAGCATCTCCGACGGTATCCTGCTGGGTGTCATTTCCTATGTGATTTGCCACGCCATCGCCGGCCGCTTCAAAAGCATCAACATCACCATGTGGATCTTGGCCGCCTTGTTTATCTGCAAGTACATTTTCATCTAGCGATTTCGGAACAATCATCTGAGATACACAACGAAGGGGTGGCTGGGATCTCCTGGTCACCCCTTTTTTTCACCTGCTTCCAAACAACATGGTACAAAAAAAGAAAGATGCGCTGCTGGTCCTTTCGGGGGGGATGGATTCGACGACCATGCTCTACGATTTTCAGGAACGGATTGCCCTGGCCGTTTCCTTCGACTACGGCAGCAAGCACAATGCCCGTGAGATTCCCCTGGCCCGACTGCACTGTGGGCGCCTGGGGATACCCCATGTGGTGATTCCGCTGGATTTCATGCAGCGCTATTTCAAGTCTTCCCTTTTGTTGGGAGGCGAGGCCATTCCCGAAGGCGATTATGCCGATGAAAACATGCGTTCGACCGTGGTGCCTTTCCGCAACGGCATCATGTTGTCGGTGGCCGCCGGTTTGGCCGAGACTCATGGTTTGTCGCGGGTGATGATCGCCAACCACTCCGGCGACCATGCCATCTATCCCGACTGCCGGCCCGGGTTTGTCAAGAGCATGAGCGAAGCTGTTTCAAACGGAACCTACGCCCACTTGACGGTCGATGCCCCCTACACCCGTCTGTCCAAGGCCGATATCGCCCGCCGTGGCAAGGCTTTGGGCATCGACTATTCCGAAACATGGAGCTGTTACCAGGGCGGCGAAAAGCATTGCGGCCGCTGCGGCACTTGTCGGGAACGCCGTGAAGCGCTGGCCGCTGCCGGCATCGAGGACACCACCTCTTACGAATAGTTCTCGGCCCCGACTTGTTAAAAGATGCATTCTTTCTTGTCGGTTTATCGAGCGCTGATTATCTTTAGCCACCTTTTCAAAACAATACAACGATGAAAACAAAGACGATGACTATTTTGCTGGCCTTGTTGGCTGCATTTGGCATGCAAGCCCAGCCGCTGGCTTTCCCTGGCGCAGAGGGCTTCGGTAAATACACTACAGGTGGCCGCGGAGGCCGGGTGATGATTGTCACCACACTGGCCGACCAGGGCCCGGGCAGCCTGCGCGAGGCAGTCGAGGCCGAAGGTCCGCGTATCGTGGTCTTCGAAGTGGACGGCGACATCCATCTGGAAACGCCCCTGCGTATCAACAACGACGACATCACCATCGCCGGCCAGAGTGCCCCCGGCGACGGCATCTGCCTTTGCGACCGGCCGCTGGTGGTCAATGCCAGCAACGTCATCGTGCGCTATCTGCGCTGCCGTCTGGGCGACAAATACGAACATGATGCCGATGCCGTGAGCGGCGGCAGCTATGGCCAGAAAAATGTGATCCTCGACCATATCAGTGCTTCCTGGTCGATCGACGAGTGCCTGTCGATCTACAAGACGGAGAATCTCACCGTGCAATGGTGCCTGATTGCCTGCAGCCTGCGCAACTCCAAGCACACCAAGGGACAGCATGGCTTCGGCGGCATCTGGGGCGGCAAAAATGCCACTTTCCATCACAATCTGCTGGCGCACCATTCCAGCCGCAATCCGCGTTTCTCTTCGGTCGAAGGCACCGAAAATGTCGATTACCGGGCCAATGTGGTCTATAACTGGGGCTACAAGGGCGCCTACGGCGGCGGCCGCAACGGCCGGATCAATTTCTGCCAGAACTATTACAAGGCCGGCCCCGGCACGCGCAATCCTGCCCATATCCTGGATGTCTCGGACGACGGGACCAGCCGCTACTATGTGGCCGACAACTTTATCGAAGGCCAGCCGGCCGCCACGGCCGACAACCGTTTGGCTGTCGGAGGTAAGAATCCCGACGAGGCCGTGGTTGCCGTGGAGTTCCCCAAGATGCCCATCGAGGTGGAGGCTCCTTCGGCGCTTCTGAAAAAGGTCTTGAATAATGTGGGTTGCAGCCGTCGTCGCGACAGCTTCGACAAAGCTGTGCTGACGCAGGTGCGCAAAGGTACCGCTCCCTGGGGCGACCAGGGCTTTGTCGACAGCCCCGACGATTGCGGCGGCTATCCCGTGCTTCGTCACCGCGCCGCCCGTCCCGACCTCAACCGCAATGGCATTCCCGATGCCCTCGAAGGTCGCTATTCCGACATCGAGGA
>JAGDCW010000104.1 GCA_017958305.1 Bacteroidales bacterium
GGTGATGGTCGTCAACGGTGCTTTCTATGCCCTGCAGAAATACGGCACCGACCAGACCATCGTGCAGCGCTATCTGACGGCCAAGAGCGACCGTGACGCCAAGAAGGCCGCCTACATCGGCGTGGGTATGAGCGTGCCCATCTGGGCCCTGTTCATGCTGATCGGCTCGTTGCTGTTTGTCTTCTATCACACGGGCAATGCCGTGCTGCCCGAAGGCATGAAGGCCGAAGAGGTGTTCCCCTATTTCATGTTGAACGAAATGCCCGTGGGTGTCGCCGGATTGGTCATCGCCGCCTTGCTGGCGGCCGCCATATCCTCGCTCGATGCCGACATGAACTGTCTGTCGGCCATCATCGTGGAAGACTATTACCAGCGTTTCAAGAAAGACTGTACCGACCGGCAGCGCCTCAACATGGGCCGTGCCATGGTGGCTGTCTCGGGTGTCCTCACCGTCGGCGTGGCTGCCTTGTACTATGCCTGGAACGGTGAAGGCGTGCTGGGCGTGGTCTTCGAACTCTACGCCATCTTCTCGGCCGGTATCGTCGGCATCTTCCTGCTGGGCCTGTTCAGCCGTCGCGCCAACAAACAGGGACTGTATGTGGGCATGATCGTGTGCGTACTGTTCACGGCCTATGCCGTCCTGACCACGACCAAGATCGAAGTGGACGGCGCCAAGCGCCTGATCCTGGATCTGGGCAGCTGGAATTTTCCGCACCACAAATACATGCTGGGTGTTTACAGCCACCTCATAGTGCTGGTGGTCGGCTACCTGGCCAGCCTGTGTTTCCCTGCTCCCAAGCTGGAAGAGGGACTGACTATTTTTGACTATTCGAAAAACAAAGCCTGATACAATGAACCAGATTGAAATCATGACGCCCGGCAAGATCATTGTCGGATGCGGATGCTCCTCCCGCTGGATAGAGGAAGCCATCAAGGCGGAATACAAGAAGATTGTCGTCTTGTCGGTCGGCCCCATTTGGCCGATGATCGAGGCACAACTCTCCGAAGCTGCCGAAAAAGGCCTGAAAATCAAAAAACTCGACTACACCTTGGTGGGCGAACCGACCACCGCTTATTTTGAAGAACTGAGGAAAGAGGCGGCCGCCGCCAAGCCCGATGCCGTACTGGGCGTGGGCGGGGGCAGTGTGCTTGACATCGCCAAGCTGCTGGCCGCGCTTTCGGACAGGAAGACCCCCATCGAAAAATGTTTCGGCAAGGGCATGCTCGAAGAACGCAAGATCGGCCTGTTCTGCGCGCCGACCACGGCCGGGACGGGCAGTGAGGTGTCGCCCAATGCCATCTTGCTGGATTCGGCCGACGGGGAGAAGAAGGGCATCATCAGCCCGTTCCTCTTGCCCGACTGCACACTGGTCGATGCCGACCTGACCATGAGCCTGCCTTCGAAGATCACCGCCGAGACAGGTATGGACGCCCTCTGCCACTGTGTGGAGGCCCTCATGAACAAAAACGCCCATCCCATCATCGATACCGCAGCCCTGAAGGGCATCGAGCTGATATGCAAGAATCTGGTCAAGGCCTGCCGTGACGGTCGCAACCGCCCGGCCCGCGAAGCCCTGGCCACCGCCTCCATGCTGGGCGGCCTGTGCCTGGGTCCGGTCAACACCTGCGGGGTGCATGCCCTGTCGTACGGACTGGCCGGCAAGTATCATCTGTCGCACGGTCTGGCCAACGCCCTGTTGCTGCCCGAGGTGATGCGTTTCAACCGTCCCGTCTGCCTGGCCCGTTACTCACTCATCGCCAGGGTGCTGGGAATGCAGGTGGGCAAGGATAACGAACGCAACGCCAACATGGCCATCGACTACATCAGCCAGCTGTCGGTGCAGTGCGGTATTCCGCAGCACCTGTCGGAAATCGGCATCAAGGCCACCGACATACCCGAAATGGCCGACATGGCCATGAATGTGACCCGCTTGCTGCAGAACAACCCCCGCGAGATCACCCGCGAGGATGTCATCAACATTTACGAAAACATCTATTGACATGGCCCTTCCTATCGTCAGTATCAGTATGGGTGATCCGGCCGGCATCGGTCCCGAGATCACCGTCATGGCTCTCAGCGAGCCTTCCGTCTATCAGCGTTGCCGTCCCATGGTGGTGGGCGATGCCGGCGTTATGGCAGCCGCCGTCGGTCTGCTCCATGCCGGTCTCAAGATCAATGCCATCCACGAGGTCGGAGCGGCCCGCTTCGAATACGGCACCATCGATGTCTACGACCTGGCCAATGTCGATATCGACAAACTGGAATACGGCGTGGTGTCGGCCATGTGCGGCCATGCCGCTTTCGAGGCTGTGCGCACCAACATCGAACTGGCCCTGCGCCACGAGGTGGACGCCACGGTGACGGCTCCCATCAACAAGGAAGCCATCCATGTGGCCGGACACAATTTCTCGGGCCATACCGAAATCTACGCCCATTTCACCCATACGAAGAACTATGCCATGCTGCTGGCCGACGAATCGCTCAGGGTGATCCATGTCAGTACGCATGTCTCCTTGCGTGAGGCCTGCGACCGCGCCAAGAAGGAGCGCGTGCTCAATGTCATCGGTCTTTTGCACGATGCCTGCCGCCAGTTCGGCATCGAGCATCCGCGCCTGGCAGTGGCCGGCCTCAATCCGCACAGCGGCGAGAACGGACTCTTCGGCCGGGAGGAGATCGACGAAATCATTCCCGCCATCCAGGCCGCCCGCGAAAAAGGCTACGACGTGGAAGGCCCGGTGCCGCCCGACACCATCTTCGCCAAGGCGGTCCAGGGCAAGTTCGACGGTTGCGTGGCCATGTACCACGACCAGGGGCACATCCCCTTCAAACTGGTCGGATTCAAGTGGAACAACGAAAAACAGAAGATGGACAGTGTCAAGGGGGTGAACATCACCCTGGGGCTGCCCATCATCCGTACCTCGGTGGATCATGGCACGGCTTTCGAAATCGCCGGCCGGGGCATCGCCAGTCCCGACGCCATGCTTATCTCCATCGACTACGCCCTGAAAATGGCTCAAAACCGATAGTCTATGATAGCCATCATTGCAGATGATTTCACCGGAGCCGCCGAAGTGGCGGGCATCTGTCTGTGCCGTGGCGTGACGGTGAGCTTCATCGTGAACATCCCCGATGTGGAGACCCTTCAGGCGCTCGACACCGAAGTGGTGGTGCTGGCCGAGGACACCCGTTCCTTCACGGCCGACGGGGCCGAGAAAATCTCCCGTATGCTGGCCGAAAAGCTCAAGGCGGCCGGTATCACCCGGGTGGTGAAGAAAATAGACTCGGTGCTGCGCGGCTGGGTGCTGCCGGAGATGCGTGTCCTGGCTTCGGTGCTGGGCAAGCGCTCGCTGATGATACAGCCGGCCAACACGGCCACCCACCGTTCCATCCGCCAGGGGCTCTACTATGTGGATAACATGCTGCTCACCCGCACTTCCTTCGGCCGCGACCCGGAATTTCCGGCCCAGAGCGCTTCGGTGCGCGACCTGCTCGAGATGCGCAGCCGCACCTCGGGCGACACACCCCTGCTGCCTTAC
>JAGDCW010000105.1 GCA_017958305.1 Bacteroidales bacterium
TGCGCCTCCAGGATTTCCTGTCACGCATCCAGAAGCGCTACGGTTACCAGCAGGTTATAACCCCGCATATCGGCTCCAAGCAGCTCTACGTCACTTCCGGCCACTGGGACCACTACGGCAAGGACAGCTTCCAGCCCATCACCACCCCGGAAGAAGGCGAAGTCTATCTGCTCAAGCCGATGAACTGCCCCCACCACTGCATGATCTACAAATGGCTGCCCCGCAGCTACAAGGACCTGCCCCTGCGTCTGGCCGAATTCGGTACGGTCTATCGCTACGAGCAGAGCGGCGAGCTGCACGGCCTGACCCGCGTGCGTTCCTTCACGCAGGACGATGCCCATATTTTCTGCCGTCCCGACCAGGTGAAGGACGAGTTCATCCGCGTGATGGAAATCATCGAGATCATCTTCAAGTCGCTGAATTTCGACAAGGTGGAAGCTCAGATATCCCTGCGCGACCCCAACAACAAGACCAAATATGTCGGCAGCGACGAAGTCTGGGCCAAAGCCGAACAGGCCATCGTCGAAGCTTGCCAGGAAAAGGGCCTGCAGGCCACCGTCGAACTGGGTGAAGCCGCCTTCTACGGCCCCAAGCTCGACTTCATGGTCCGCGACGCCATCGGCCGCCGCTGGCAGCTGGGCACCATCCAGGTCGATTACAACCTGCCCGAGCGCTTCCAGCTGGAATACACCGGCAGCGACAACCAGAAATACCGTCCGGTGATGATCCACCGCGCCCCCTTCGGCTCGATGGAACGCTTCATCGCCGTGCTCATCGAGCACACCGGCGGCAAATTCCCCTTGTGGCTCACCCCCGACCAGGTGGTCATCATGCCCATCAGCGAGAAATTCAACGACTACGCCACGGAAGTTTGCGAGCAGCTCAAGGCCCAGGACATCCGCGCCTTTGTCGACGACCGCAACGAAAAAATCGGCAAGAAGATCCGCGACAACGAGCTCAAGCGCATCCCTTACTTGCTGATTGTCGGTGAGAAAGAGAAAGAAAATGGCGAAGTTTCTGTAAGAAAACAGGGCGGAATCGACTTGGGTTCGAAAAAAATTGCTACTTTTGCGGCCGACTTGCTCGCAGAGGTCGAGAAAATGGTCAACGTTATATAAACAAACAACTGATATTCAATAACAAAACTAACGAGCCGCTAGCTTTTAATGAAGAACGACGATTTAAAGTTTCAGTATCGGATCAACAACAAAATCCGTGAAAGAGAAGTCAGATTGGTAGGCGACAACGTCGAAATGGGTGTCTATCGCATCGAAGAGGCCCTGCGCATTGCCGAAGACCAGCAGCTGGATTTGGTGGAGATCTCCCCCAATGCCGTTCCGCCCGTTTGCCGAGTTATTGACTACCAGAAGTTCCTGTATCAGCAACGCAAGCGTCAGAAGGACCAGAAGGCCAAATCCACCAAGATAGTCATCAAGGAGATCCGCTTCGGCCCCCAGACCGACGACCACGACTACAACTTCAAGCTCAAGCACGCCATCGAGTTCCTCAAGGAAGGTTCCAAGGTGAAAGCCTACGTCTTCTTCCGCGGCCGCTCGATCATGTTCAAGGAACAGGGCGAAGTGCTCCTGCTTCGTTTCGCCAACGATCTGGAGGAATACGGCAAGGTCGAGAGCATGCCCGTGCTCGAAGGCAAGCGGATGATCCTGATGCTGGCCCCCCACTCCAAGAAAGGCGGAGAAGGCAAGCCCAAGGCTCCCAAGCCCGAAGCAGACAAGGCGCAAAAAACTGAATAACCGTGTGAACGGCATTATAAACAACTAATTATTAAACAACTAAAAGTAAAGCATCATGCCAAAGATGAAAACTAACTCCGGTTCAAAAAAGAGGTTCGCCCTTACCGGAACAGGTAAAATCAAGAGAAAACATGCGTTCAAGAGTCACATCCTGACCAAGAAGACCACCAAGCAGAAACGTAACCTGCAGCACACCGACCTGGTGGACAAGTCCAATGTCGGTTCCGTCCGCAGCCTGCTGGCCCTCAAATAAGCCGCTGTTTTTTGAATTACTTTTATTATTAACCGAATGCATTAGCTCCTAAGTTCAATCTGTGAAGTTTTTGACGCTAACATTCATTACACAACACTACAATGCCAAGATCAGTAAACCACGTTGCTTCTAGAGCAAAAAGAAAGAAAATCCTTAACTTGACCAAGGGTTATTTCGGATCGAGAAAGAATGTCTGGACCGTTGCCAAGAATACTTGGGAAAAAGGTCTCACCTATGCATACCGCGACCGTAAGGCCAAAAAGAGAGATTTCCGCGCCCTGTGGATCCAGCGTATCAACGCTGCCGCCCGTCAGGAAGGTTTCTCCTACAGCCGTCTGATGGGTGCCCTGCACAAAGCCGGCATCGAAATCAACCGCAAGGTCCTGGCCGACCTGGCCATGAACGAGCCCCAGGCTTTCAAGGCCATCGTGGAAAAGGCAAAGAACGCCTAAGTGCGATATTCAGCCAAAAAAGAAACCGGGAATCGAAAGATTTCCGGTTTTTTTTGTACACATCCCGATTTTTTGTCTTATATTTGTTTCGGAAGTCGCGTTGAGCATTTCGGGAAACTCATCAAATTAAACGAAACACCGAGGCTAAGCTTGATTTTCCAATGGCGGGCTACATCCCTTCGGGGATTGTCCTACGGGGCACGGTAGATTACAAAGGGGAATCGGCACTCAAATCTTGTCATACGGAGTTTTCGCGCAACCATCAACGCGGCTTCTTTTTTTTGTCTGCTTCGCAGCCAACAATCGCGGCGGCACTCCCCACCCTTTTAAACCAAATCGTCTGAGAAATAAGACTTGGGCGTCGGACGCAGGTTGTAGTTCGACGACATGGTCTCGCCGTAGGCGCCGGCCGTGCGGATGGCCACCAGGTCGCCCCGCCGGGTCTTGCCCAGCGGCACTTCCTTGCCAAAACAGTCGGAAGACTCGCAGATGGGCCCCACCACATCGTATTTCTCCACTTCCCCCTCGGAAGAGATGTTCTCAATCTTGTGATAAGCCTGATAGAGGGCCGGACGGATCAATTCGGTCATACCTGCATCCAGGATGGCAAATTGCTTGACACTCCCCTGCTTCACATACAGCACCTTGGATATCAGGCTGCCGCACTGGGCCACCACCGAGCGGCCGGGCTCCACGTGCAGGCTCTGGTCGGGACGCAGGCGCAGCATCCGACGGATGGTCGAGAAATACTCGGCGAAATCGGGAATGGCCGCCTCGTCGGGATGATGGTAGTCCACGCCCAATCCGCCACCCAGGTTGATGTGCTCGACCGTGAGGTTGCGCCGGGCCAGTTGGGCCTGTATCTCGTTGACGCGCGAGCAGAGCCCGGCGAAGTTGTTCATTTCCAAGATTTGCGATCCGATATGGAAATGCAGTCCCACCAGCTTGACATGCTGAAGGGCCAGGGTCTGGTCGATGACGGCGTCCACATCGCACAGGTTGATGCCGAACTTGTTCTCCTTCAGGCCTGTGGTGATGTAATGATGCGTGTCGGCCTGCACGTCGGGGTTGATGCGCAGAGCTACCGAAGCGGTCACGCCCTTGGCCGCGGCCAGGGCCTCGATCACCTCCAGTTCGGGCACCGATTCGACATTGAAGCAGAAGATGCCGGCCTCCAGGGCCAGCTCGATCTCCCAGTCGCTCTTGCCCACGCCGGCAAAGACGATCTTTTCGGCCGGCACCCCGGCTTTGAGGGCGGCACGGATCTCACCGCCGCTCACACAGTCGATGCCGAATCCATACATCTGTATCATCGACAAAATACGCGGGTTGGCGTTGGCCTTGATGGCATAGTGCACGTTGACCCGGTTTTTCTGCGCTTCGTTTTTCAAGGTGTCCAAGGTCTGACGCAGTACGTCCAGATCGTAATAATAAAAAGGTGTCTCCAGGGAGGTAAAAGCCTTTAAGGGGAAGTTTCCTTTCATTTCCATATCAATTGAAAAGGTGGTTACTCAATGCCTGCAGGGTACGCTGCTTGTCTTCGGCCTTGATGAGCAGCGAGATGTTGTAGTTGCTGCCGCCGTAGGAAATCATGCGGACAGGGATGTCCTTCACAGCGTCGATGACCCTCGACTCGAAACCGATGTTGTCCCATTCCAGGTCGCCCACGACACAGACTATCACCATGTTCTTATCGACGGTGACCGTACCGATCTTCTTCAGTTCGTCGAGGATCTCGCCCAGATGGCGGTCGTTGTCGATGGTCATGGAAATGCCCACCTCCGAGGTGCAGATCATGTCGATGGAGGTCTGGTAGCTCTCGAAAATCTCGAACACGCGGCGCAGGAAACCGTAGGCCAGCAGCATGCGGCCCGACTTGATCTTGATGGCGATGATGTTGTCCTTGGCAGCCACGGCCTTGATCTTGTGGCGTTCGGTCTCGTTGGAGATGAGTGTGCCGGGAGCCTGGGGCTCCATGGTGTTGAGCAGGCGCACAGGTATCTTGGCCAGCTTGGCGGGCAGGATGCAGGTCGGATGCAGGATCTTGGCTCCGAAATAGGCCAGCTCGGCGGCTTCGTCGAAGCTGAGCATCGAAACGGGCGAGGTCTTCTCCACCACCCGGGGGTCGTTGTTGTGCATGCCGTCGATGTCGGTCCAGATCTGGATTTCGTCGGCCTGGACAGCGGCGCCGATCAGGGAGGCCGAGTAGTCGCTGCCGCCACGGGTCAGGTTATCGACCTCGCCGTAGGCGTTCAGGCAGATGAAGCCCTGGGTCACATAGATGTCGGCATCGGGCTGTTCCTCGAGCAAGCGGCTCAGGTTCTCCTTGATATAGAGGGTGTCGGGTTCGGCGTTCTTGTTGATGCGCATGAACTCCAGGGCTGGCAGCAGCACGGCGTTGACGCCCTTTTCGAGCAGGTAGTTGTGGAACATCATCGTCGAAAGCAGTTCGCCCTGCGAAACGATGGCCTTCTCCTCAAACAGCGTGAAGAGCTTGCGTGTCAGCGAGCGGATGAAGTCGAAATGCTGCTTGACAGATTCCAGGGCCTTGGCCTTGTACTCCTTGGTGTCGTAGAGCTCGTCTATTTCACGGAAATACTTCAGTTCCAATGCATTGATCAAGTCATTGGCCCCGTCCGGGTTTTTCTTGTAGAGATAATCGGCTATCTCGAGCAGGCTGTTGGTCGTGCCGGACATGGCCGACAGGACGACGATTTTCCGCTGGCCGTCAGAGATGATCTTGACGACGTTTTTCATACGCTGGGCGGAACCGACCGACGTTCCGCCGAATTTCATTACTCGCATATTCGTTATTTGGTTTCGTTACAAGTCAAATTACCGTTCTCACATTTCATGACGCGGCCCGGAAAGCTTTCCAGAAAGCTCAGGTTGTGGGTGGTCATGATGACCGTGGTGCCGCCCTGACGGATATCGTGCAGCAGTTGCACGATGGCCTGGCTGGTCTCCACGTCCAGATTGCCCGTCGGCTCGTCGGCCAGGATCACGGCCGGATGGTTGAGCAGGGCGCGGGCGATGACCATGCGCTGCTGCTCACCGCCGGAGAGTTCGTGGGGCATCTTGTAGCCCTTGTTCTGCATGCCCACCTGGGTGAGGACTTCCTCGATGCGCTGGGCGATCTCGATCTTGTCTTTCCAGCCGGTGGCTTTGAGCACGAACTTCAGGTTGTCTTCTATCGTTCTGTCTGTCAACAGCTTGAAATCCTGGAAAACGATACCCAGCTCACGGCGCAGTGCCAGGGCCTTGCGGGCCTTCATGCCGACGAGGTCGTAGTCGAAGATGCGTGCTTCGGCCTCGGGCAGCAGGTCTTTGCGGCGCAGGGGCACTTCGGCGTAGAGCGTCTTGAGCAGCGTGCTCTTGCCCGATCCCACCTTGCCGATGAGATAGACGAACTCGCCCTTTTCCACTTCAAAGGAGACATCTTTCAGGACGAGATAGTCGTCCAGGCAGATATCCACATGCTCGTAACGGATCAGTGTATTGTCTTCCATAGGGCTGCAAACTTATTTATGGCGTTTTTTCAGTTCCTTGCCCAGGTCTTCGAGGCGGTAGCCCTTCGATGTGAGCAGCACGATGAGATGATAGACCAGGTCGGAGGCCTCGTAGAGGAAGCGCTCGTCGTTGCCGTCCACGGCTTCGATCACCGTCTCGACGGCTTCCTCGCCCACCTTCTGGGCCATGCGCTTGACACCGTCCCGGAACAGGGAGGTGGTATAGGAACCATCGGGCATCTCCTCATGGCGACGGTCGATAAAATCCTGCAGGTAGCGCAGGAACTCGAAATCGCCCAGGCGGTTCTCCTCGTTGAAGCAGGTATCGGCACCCGTGTGGCAGACCGGTCCCGTGGGGTTGACCTTGATGAGCAGGGTGTCGTGGTCGCAGTCGTCGGTGATGGACACGACATTGAGGAAGTGGCCGCTGGTCTCTCCCTTGGTCCACAGGCACTGGCGTGTGCGGCTATAGAAGGTCACCTTGCCCTCACGCTCGGTTTTGGCGAGGGCTTCTTCGTTCATGAATCCCAGCATCAGGACCTTGCCGGTCTTGTTGTCCTGGATGACGGCAGGTATCAGGCCGCCCATTTTTTCAAAATCCAAATTCTTCATTATCTCACTATAATTCCTTCTTGTTTCAAATAAGCCTTCAAATCGGCGATGCGTATCTCCCCGAAATGGAACACGCTGGCGGCCAGCGCGGCGTCGGCATGGCCCAGGGCGAAAGCGTCGCGGAAATGCTCCATGGTGCCGGCGCCGCCCGAGGCGATGACCGGGATGCTCAAATGGGAGGCCAGACGCGCCAGGGCATCGTTGGCGTAACCCGTCTTGACGCCGTCGTGGTTCATACTGGTGAACAGGATCTCACCCGCTCCCCGCTCCTGCACCTCGCGAGCCCAGTCGAAGAGTTCGCGACCGGTGGGAATGCGGCCGCCGTTGACATAGCACATCCAGCGTCCGTCTGCTTCGAAACGGGCATCGATGGCGGCCACGCAGATCTGCGAACCGAAATGCCCGGCTATCTCACCGATGAGCTCGGGCCGGCGCAGGGCGGCCGAATTGACCGAGACCTTGTCGGCTCCGGCGTTGAGCATGCGCTCGATGTCGGAGAGCTCGTTGATGCCGCCGCCCACCGTGAAGGGGATGCTCAGACGCTCGGCTACCCGTCGCACCAGGTCGGTGAAGGTCTTGCGGCCTTCGTGCGAGGCGGTGATGTCGAGATAGACCAGCTCGTCGGCACCCTGCCGGCTGTAGTATTCACCCAGCTCGACGGGATCCCCGGCTTGGCGGAGATTCACGAAGTTGACGCCCTTGACGGTCTGCCCGTCCTTGACATCCAGACAGGGGATGATGCGTTTGGCTAGCATATCAGTCGGCTTAACTCACTTAGTTTGATACGGCCTTCGTAGATGGCCTTGCCAAAGATCACCGCCGGTACACCGGCCTTCGAGAGCGCTTCCAGGTCGGCCAGCGAACTGACACCCCCGCTGGCGATGACGTAGAGGCCAGGCAGGGCCTGCATCATGTCGCGGTACAGGGCGACAGAGGGGCCTTGCAACATGCCGTCCACGCTGATGTCCGTGCAGATGGTCATGGTGACGCCCTTTTTCATATAGCTGTCCAGATATGGCAGCAGGTCCAGGTCGGTGCCGTCCTGCCAGCCGTTCACGGCGATCTTGCCGTCGCGCACGTCGCTGCCCAGGATGATGCGGTCGCCGCCATAGGTCTTGAGCCAGCGCTCGAAGACCTCGGGCTCGCGCACGGCAATGCTGCCGCCCGTCACCATCCGGGCGCCGCACTCAAAGGCGATGCGCAGGTCGCCGTCGCCCTTCAGGCCGCCGCCAAAGTCGATGACCAGGCCGGTTCCCGTGGCCAGACGCTCCAGGGTCTTCCAATTGACGATGTGCTTGGCCTTGGCGCCGTCCAGATCGACCACATGGAGCCGGCTGATGCCTGCCGCCTCGAAGGCTTTGGCCACCTCGAGCGGATCGTCGTGATAGACCTTGCCGCGCGCATAGTCGCCCTGCGACAGGCGTACGCACTTGCCGTCGATGATGTCTATGGCGGGTATCAGTTCCATCTGGTCCTTATCTTTCTACAAATCCAAAAAATGCCTCAATACGCGGGCTCCGTTGTCGCTGCTCTTCTCCGGGTGGAACTGGACAGCGTAGAAATTGTCCTTGTGCAGGGCCGCGCTGTAGGGCTGTACATAGTCTGTGCGGGCAATGGTTTCGGCACAAAGCTCTGCATAGTAGCTGTGCACGTAATAGACATAGCTGTCTTCCATCTCCGCGTCGAACAGGGGCGTGGAAAGGCCGTGTATCGTGTTCCAGCCCATGTGCGGTATCTTGTCCTGGGCCGTGGCCGGCACGAAACGCTTTACCTCCGTGTCGAAGATGCCCAGGCAGTCCACGTTGCCTTCCTCACTGTGGCGGCACATCAGCTGCAGGCCGATGCAGATGCCCAGTACCGGCTGACGGAGGCTCAAAATGAGCTCGTCCAGGCGGTGTTCACGCAGGTAGGCCATCGTCGTGGACGCCTCGCCCACCCCGGGAAATATCACCTTGTCGGCCCGGTGGATCAGCTCGGGCGAGTCGGTCACCACAGGCTCCACGCCCAGGCGGCGGAGCGCATGGCCCACGGAGAGAATGTTTCCTGCGTTGTATTTGATGACGGCGACTTCCATTTCGACAAGATTTAAGGCTGCAAAGTTACGGATTATTTTACACTCAGCCAAGTCCTTGGGACAGGTCGTGCTTGGGGGTCAAACCCTTGTCCGCGGCCAGTTTGAGCATCAGGCGGTAGGCCGGGCCGTACTCGTTGGGAATGTCTCCGTCGAGGATGGCGTCCTTGATGGTGTCCTTGATCTCGCCGATCACGCGGCAAGGGGTCAGCTCGAAGACCTGCATGATGATGTCGCCGGTGATGGGCGGCTGCATGTTGCGGATGCGGTCACGCTCTTCCAAGTCTTTCATCTTCTGCCTGACTTCCTGGTAGTTGACCATAAAACGGCGCACCTTTTCGGGATTCTTCGAAGTGATATCCGCCTCGCAGAGGATCATCAGGTCCTCGATGTCGTCGCCGGCGTCGAACAACAGGCGGCGTACGGCCGAGTCGGTCACCGTCTCCTCGATCAGGGCTATGGGCCGCATGTGCAGCGACACCATTTTCTGGACATATTTCATCTTCTCGTTCATCGGCAGCTTGAGCCGGCGGAAGATGCGGGGTATCATCTTTTCGCCCAAGAAATTATGGTTGTGGAAGGTCCAGCCCAGACGGGGATCCCAGCGCTTGCACTGGGGCTTGGCGATGTCGTGGAACACGGCGGCCCAGCGCAAGAAGAGGTTGTCGCTCATGGCAGCCACGTTGTCCAGGACGGTGAGCGTGTGCTGGAAATTGTCCTTGTGGCCGCGTCCGTCCTTGGTCTCCACCCCTTTCAGGGCCGTCAGCTCGGGCAGGATCAGCGGCAGCAGCCCCGTCTCGTCCATCAGGTTGAAGCCTGTCGAAGGCCGGGCGGCCATCATCATCTTGTTCATTTCCTCCACCACCCGCTCGGCCGAGACAATCGATATGCGCTCACGGTCTTTGTAGATGGCGTTGTAGGTGACGGGATGGATGCGCATCTCCAGCACGGTGGCAAAGCGGATGGCCCGCATCATGCGCAGCGGGTCGTCGCTGAAGGTGATCTCCGGGTCGGTGGGCGTGCGTAGCACCCGGTTTTCGAGGTCCTTGAGGCCATTGAAGGGGTCGATCAGCTCACCGTAGTCGGCGCGGTTCAGGCTGATGGCCATGGCGTTGATGGTGAAATCGCGGCGGATCTGGTCGTCTTCGAGCGTGCCGTCCTCGACGATGGGCTTGCGGGAATTGCGCTGGTACGACTCGCGACGGGCGCCGACAAACTCGATCTCGGTCTGATGGTATTTGATCTGGGCCGTGCCGAAATTGCGGAACACCACCACCTGACAATGCGGTCCCAGCTTTTGGGCCACATGCTCGGCCAGTTCGATGCCCCGGCCGACACAGACCACGTCGATGTCCTTGGAAGCCCTGCCAAGGAAGATATCCCTGACATAGCCACCTACTATACAACATCTTACGTTCATTTCTTCGGCCACCTCGGAGAGGACCTTGAAGATGTCGCCTTTCAGATAAGCGCTCAGATTCACAGCCGTCAGCCTCTATTTTTCTCGCAAAAGTACGATTTTTCTGATGAACCGTTTTATTTTTGCAGCATGAAAAAGACGATACACCTATATTTAAAACATGGTTTGCTGGCCGCCCTCCTGCTGGCCGGCCTGTTTTCCTGTCGCCCCGACAGAAGTGAAGCACTGATGGCCCAGGCCCGCCAGGCCATGGCCGAGAACCGTTTCCAGGCAGCCAAGAGCTATCTGGACACCGTGCAGGCGCTCTACCCCGACGACCTGGTCAAGCTCAAGGCCGTGCGCCAGCTGTTTTTCGAGGTGGAATTTGCCGAACAGCGGCACAGCCAGGCCGGCAGCGACAGCCTACTGGCCCTGCGTCGCGCCGAATTGCCCGCGAAAATCAAGGATTTCGTCTTGGAAAAGGACAACGACACAGAGGCATCCGGCTACTATGTCCACCTTCGTCAGCGCTACAGCCAGCGCAGCGGCCAGACTTGGCTGCAAGCCACCGTCGGCCAGCGCGGACAGCTGATCCTGACCAGCTACTACTGCGGCAGCCGGCCGCTGGGCCACAACCGTCTGCGCCTGTACGCCCCCGACGGCAGCTATGCCGAGACCGACACGGTGCTGCCCGACGGCGCCCTCAACTACAGTTTCAACGACGGAGGCCTCTATTATGAAATCGTCCGCTTCAACGCCAAGGCGGCCGGTTCCCTGCCCGACTTCGTGCGCCTGCACAGCAGCGAGACGCTCCAGGCAAGCCTGCTGGGCGACAGCCGTCGCCACAACTACCCCCTGCGCGGCGAAGACCGCGACATCCTGCTCCAGGCTGCGGAAGCCTCGGTCATACTGTCCGACATCTCCCGCCTGGAAGACGAACATCGTCTGGCCGACGCCAAAATGGAATTCCTGAAAAAGAAAATGCAGGCCGCTAACGGCTTAGAGTGAAGCGCAGACTGAATCCGAAGTCCTGCGTGGTGACCGGGTAGGACGATACCAGCGGAATGCTGGATTCCAAATCATAGTACATCTTGAGGTTGAGGTTGCGGCTGATGATATAGTCGGCCGTGAGCTCGACCGTGCAGGTCTTGTTGCCAGAAGTGGCCTGCGTGTAGTATTCCTCGATCTTGCGCAGCAGGGCCGTCGAATTCTTCCACGACAAATCGGCACTGAGCGACAGGTCGTTGCGAACCTTTGATTCGGACATGAAGCCCCAGGGATGGAAATCGGCGATCTTGTAGCTGCCGCCCACGACATACTGGCTGTTGCCGCTCTCCACCAGCTGTCCGCCCGTGACACTCAGGTTGACCGTCCGTGTGGTGCGCACCTCCGACTTGAAGGTCAGGCCGTTGTTCAAGGTGCCCTTGGCGCCCAGCAGCGGGTTGAAGCTCTCGGTCAGCGAGACGGCGGCAATGTCGTACTGCGACGAAGGCAGCGGATTGCCCGAGGTGACCTCCTGCACAAAGCCCCTGCGGCTGTCGTTGCCGACAAAGGAACTGTACGACGAATAGGATGTGACGTTGTAGTTGCAGTTGTAGGCATGGTTCAGGCTGATGCTGCGGAAATGCTTCTTGAGCAGCGGAATCTTGGACAGGCCGTCGTACGATATGCTCCAGTTGGGCAGGATCGCAGCCAGCGAGGGGAAGATGTCCATCGAGCTCTTGTGGGCCGACCGGCCGGTATAGGCGGCCAGGAAGGCCGGCACCAGCACTTCGGCCGAATTCTTGTTGACAGCGCCCAGGCTTTCGTCGTAAGGCTGGCCGGCCAGGGGCGACCCGGCCAGGAAACCGGCGTCGGGATAGCTCATGCCGGCATACTGGGCCGTCAGGCGGGCGGCCATCACCTCGCGGGCAGCCACGAAGTTGTCGAAAGCCTTGGAATAGTACGATTTCTTGGCATTGAGCGGGGCAAACGCCGTCTTCAGGGCGATGGACGACTGGGAGAAACTGCCGGTGCGGGTCTCGGGCCGGTCGGCGATCATGTACTGGATCTGCCGGTTGTCGCTCTCGTTGCGTGAGGCGGCCAGCTTGATGTTGAAGCCCTTGAAAGGCAACACGGTCGATTCTATCCGAAGGGTCTTGGTCGAGGCAAACACCGCCGGGCTGACCACCGAGTCGGACATCACCAGCCAACCCTTGTCGATGGCCTTGTCCAGGTAGCGGTCGCCGCCATACAGACCGCTGGCGAAATCCCAACCGGGAGCGCGGCCGTAGTCGTCGGTGGCGAAAATGAGGCCGTTCTCGGGCTTGAATCCAGGCAGCGACAGGTTGTCGGTCTGCTGGTAATTGACCGAGATGTTGCGCACCGACATCAGGGCTCGGGCGGCCACCTGCAGGCCTTTGTACCACGATTCGTCCTCGAGTTTGGGCCGCGAGTTGACAATGGCCTTCACCTTCATCGAGTCGCGGGCGGTGATACGGAGGGTCTTGCCGTCCTGTTTGTATTTCAGCTTGACATCCTTGCCCTTGGCATCCACAAAGCGCACGCTGATGCGGTCGGTCTTCAGGTCGAACTTCAGTTCGTTGGCCTTGCCCGGCACGAGTGTGAGCTGCTCTTCCATGCGGGTGGGTTTTTCCCTGGTGGCCGCCTGACGGTTGTTATTGTTGGTGGGTGCGCGCAGCACCGGACGGCGCGAGCCCGTGGCCGGTGTCGCGGGCGACGAGGTGGAACGGCCCGAGAAGCGCTGGTCGGCCGCCTTGAGGAATTTCGACTTGCTATAGAGCGTCTCCAGGTTGAAGGAGGGATTGAAGCTGATGCTGCGCTGGTTGGCCACGGTGTTGCCCATATCCACGTCGGCGATGAGGGCGCTGCGGTCCCAATTGTAGTTGGTGCTGTACTGGAAGGAGGCCGAGACAAAGTTCAGGGCCGGAATGCTGCTGAAGGGCAGCTGCCAGTTGTAAACCAATTGCTGCTTGTAGGACATGGGCGTGCCGAAAGTCTTGATACTCCGCATGACCGTATCCTTCCAGTTTTGGTATTCCGTGGGATAGAGTTCCTTGTTGACGGGCGAATTGTGCGTTTCCTCAACGCGGGCGATATTATCGGTCGAGAAAGTCAGCTTCATGTTCTTGGTCAGGTTCCAGTTCAGGTTCAGGCCGCTGTTCCACATGAAGTTCTTGCTGAAGGTCAACGGCAGGGGCAGGCTCACATCGTCCGAGGCGTTTAAGTCGCGGTTCTGCAACTCGTAGTAGTAACGTGTAAGGTTGGTGTTGAATGCCAGCGAATTGGGCAGGACATTGAACGACATTTCCTTGAGCAGCAAGGTCCAGGGCGACTGGAAGAACTTGGCTTCCGACTTGGCAAAAGGCTCGAAGGCAGGCAGCGGCGAACTGTAGCCGTAGCTCAAGCCGGCATTGTAGTTGCGGGTGATCTCATAGGCCGTGGTGGCGTCCCGCTCGAAAGTCTCGCTGAAGCTGTAGTTGGCGTTGAAGTTGGCCGGGTCGAAAGGCAGCGGCGTCTTGCTGCGGACATTCAGCCGGATGTTCGACACGTTCAAGCTGCGATAGCGCTTGAGATGCTGGCTGTAGTTGCGGATGGAATCCTTCTCGGCACGGGTCTGGGCGGCGTCCAGCACGTCGGAGAGCAGCAGGTCTTCGTTGAGCGGATCGTATTTGGGCGTGTTGAGCTGACGCGAAATGGAATAATAGACCGGCAGGCTCAACAGACCTGTCTTGGGGAGCAGTTTGCCCAGGTCGAAGTTCATCGACAGGTTCATGGTGTTGTAGCTGTCCAGGCGGCGCTGCGACACGCGCTGCTCGATACCGCCGAAACCGGCCGTCTCGTAGCGTCCGGCAAAGGTCACCGAGCCCAGGTCGGACAGTGCCAGCGAGGCGTTGGTCATGGCCGCCCAGCCGCCCTCGTCGTTGAAGCCTTTCAGCCGCAGTTCGTTGGCCCAGATCTCGACAGCCTTGACCGTGGTGCCGTTGTTGCGCACACCGATCATCATGGTCTTGACACTCGACAGGCTGGGATTGCCCCGCACGGTCACCTTGTGGTTCTCGTTGTCGGGATCGTATTCCGAGTAGGCACGGACATAGCTGCTGTGCGAGGCGTTGCGGTGTTCCTTGACGGCCGTGAGCAGGTCGAAGGGGATGTCCAGGAAGTTCTCCACGGGCCATACCGACTGGTCGCTGTTGATGAAATGCGGCGACAGGCGCAAGGGTATCTCGTATTCGTAGTAGTTGCTCTGGTAGTCGCTGCCGATGCGCAGGAAGACCGACATCTCGTAGTCGGCGGGCGGATTGGCGTCGCCCAGCAGGCTCTCGCCGTGGACAAACATCTGCAGGCGTTCGTACTGGCGGAAATCGAGCGAGACATTCTTATAGACGGCCCGGGCATCCCCAGGTGAAAGGTTCTGGATGCGGAGGGCCAGCGACTGCTCGTTCTCCTCATAGATGCCCGGCTGACCGGGATCGCTCTCCCGCTCCACTCCCGGAGGCAGCATGTAATGGATGGGCTCGCGCGAGGAATTCTCCTCCAGACCGACGGTATAGACTTCCATGAAGGCGTTGGTGGCCGGGGCAGTTTCGTAGAGCTCACGGGTGTAGGCCCGCCAGTCGCCGCGCACCAGCTCGAGCGTGGCGAAACGCAGCACGATGCTGTCCTGGAAGCCCGTCAGGTACATGCGCATGAAGCGGATGCTGTTGAATCCGTTGATCGTGCCCACCTTCTTCTCATAATCCCTCACAGGAATCTTGAACTGGTACCACGACACCTGCTCCACGTTGCCGTTGCGCAGCTTGACGGAGGCGTCGCGCCGGTCGCTGATGTAGTTGCGTCCCACCACCATGTCGGCCGGGCGCAGGGAGATGCGGTACTGGTAGTAGCGCTCGCTCTCGCTCAGGGTGAAGTCCTCGTTGATGTCCTCGATGTCGGGGAAGGTCGTGGCTGCCGTTTCGTAGCTTTCCTCCGTGTCGACCCGGGCCTGGGAATTGCCCTGCGTACCATTGTAATATTTATAGCGCGAGATGATGGGCATACGGGCCCGGTCGTAGTCGGTGCCCCGGAAGTAATGGTAGTTGTCGCCCGAGGGGTCGTTCAGGGGCGAGAACGGGTCGTCCAACATACGGTTCAAGGCAGCCGAACTGACCTTGCCGCGTACAGCCGTAACGTAGTCTTTGTGGAACTCCTGCTCCTCTTCATCGCTCAGTCCGTTCAAGCCGACATCCTGGATGCGGCGCACGCCCTCCGTGTTGTCGAAGGCATAGACATTGACATTCTTGCTCGAGACCTTGCCCCAGGACGTGAAGGAGATGACCGTGGTGTCGCCATCGGTGGGCAGGCCGTTCTCGAAAGACTTCTTGCCGTCCTTGAGGATGTCCTCGGAGATTTCGCCTAGGTTGAAGATCAGGTCGCCGCCGCCCACTCCCGTCGAGTCATAGACAAAGGGATCCATCATCCAGAACTCGATGTATTCGACATTGTTCGACTCGAAATTGGTCATGTTCGACTCGATCTTGCGCATGATGCCGCCCCAGCGGTCTTCGGGCCTTTCCAGGCGGCCTTCGCTGTCCATGCCCGTCACATCGTAGTTGTAGGGACCGCGCTCACGGGGATAGTAGGCCAGGTTCATGATCGACAACAAGCCCGTCTGGTTGTACTGCAGGTCCTTGTCGGGATAGATTTCCTTCTGGTTGACGGCACGCACCAGGTGGTTGGACAGCTGGTCGTGGTCGTTGCGGATATGGTCGGGCGTCTGCGAGCGGCTTTGCGTGAAGATGGGATCTACGATGTACCAGGCCAACAGGGCGCGGTTCTTGCCGTAGGCCAGATCGTTCGACAAATTGGCCTCGGGGAACTTGCCCGTCGGATCGTAGGGCGTGCTGGCCAGCGACCAGCGATAGACATCCTTCAGGCTGATGCTTTTCTTGGCCGCCTCGAAGTCGTCCACATAGACCGTGCCGCGGATGTCCCGGCTGCTGCCGGGGATGAGCTGGGCAAACTCGGCCTTGACCGAGAGCTTGGAAGGTTGGGTGGCATGGATCAGCGGCAGCTTGTCGAGCAGCTTGGTCAGGGTCTGCGACTCGACATTGAAAGCCGTATGCAGTCCCCAGACAGTGTTGTTGAGCGGCTCGGAGTTCATATCCACCTTGTTGGTCAAGGGCTTCTCGGACAGGTGCATCAGCGTGCCGCCCACCGACAGCTGGTCGCTGAAGGTGTAGTCGAGCGTCATGCCCGTGAAAGTCTTGCGCACCATGTTGTACAGTCCCTGGTCCTCGCAGGTGGCCTGGATGCTGTTGCCCGAGGCCAGCACCTCCATGTTGGTGATGGTGACCGTTCCCGAGAGGTAATCGACCGTGTAGTCCACGTTCTCGGTGAGCTGACGGCCGCCGGCGGTGACACGCACCGAGCCGCGGGCCACGTTCATGGCACCCAGGGAGATTTCCGCCCCGTTGGAGGCCCGGTAGGTACCCTCGATGCGGAACTTGTTCTTTTCGGTGAGTTCCTGGGCCACGGTCAGCGTCGAGTCGTAGAGTTCCTGGAACACATATTTGTCGGCCAAGGCATCGTCGCCGATCTGTTTGCGCAAGTGGGAGCCGAAGGGTTCCAGCACAGGGAAGATGATGCGTCCGCCCGCCGACTGCACCGTATAGCCTTCGATAAAGTCGAAGATGCCGTCGGGATAGGCTTCCTTGTGGCTGTTCAGGCGGTCCAGGTTGAAGACTCTCAGCAAGAGGGTGTTCTTGACATTGCCCTCGGTGAGGTAGTTCATATAGGTGCCCACCGTGTCGTTGCGGTAGGTGATGTTCAGGCGGAACTCGTCCTGAGGCAGGTTGTAGGTGCCCAGCGAATAGACGTTGCGCATCATCAGCGGCCAGGTGGGCGACTGGGGCGAGATGTTGGTGCCCTTGACGAGCTTGACAAACAAGGTTTGCGGCGACTCTATGCCGTCGGTCGAGAACTCACCCACTTGGAAGACCTGTCCGTTGCGGGTGTATTCGTAGGCCACGGCCAGGATCTCGTCGGGATTCAGGGCGGTGTTCAGGGTGATGTAGCCCAGGGCTGCGTTCAGCTTGTATTCGCCCGATGTGAGCAGGCGGGCACTCTCCAGCCGCTCGTAGTCGTCGCCGATGTCGATGCCGTAGGCCTGCAGGGGCTCCAGCACCCGGGTCGAGGCGTTGAAATCGCGGGCACCGCCATACTGGCTGTTCAGTTCGCTGTAGAGGCTGTTGGCCGAATTGGCCGGACAAAGGGTGCTCTTGCTTGTCCAATGGCTGTTGTGGATACGCTCGTTCTCACCCAGGTCGGCAAATGCCACGATGTGGCGGGCATTGTCCATGTTGGCCCGCTTGTTGGTGACCCATACCTCGATCTTGGTGATGACCACGCCCGACGAGATATACGGCAGCTTGGACATCCACTCGTCGTAATGGTCGCGGAAATACTGCGACAGGAAGAAATGGCGGTTCTCGTCGTAGGCGTCGATATCGATCTCGAAGCTGGTGGTCTGCTTGCCGCCTTCCAGGCTGGCCGAAGTGGTCTGGGTCTTCTGCTGCGAGACCACGGCGGCGATATTCAACTTGCCGAACTGCAGTTCGGTGCGGATACCGAACAGCGAAGTGGCCCCCGAAATCAGGGAATTATGTACCGGCATCGACACATTGCCGGCTTCCAGCACCTTGATGATGTCGTCCTCCTTGCCGGCATAGCGCAGCTTGATGGCCTTGGTGTCGTAGCTGATGGAGGCCTCCGTGTCGTAGTTCATGTTTACATTGACCTTGTCGCCCACCTTGCCGTTGACGCTCATCTGGATGCTCTGGTCGAAGTCGAAATAGGTGCGGTTGCGGGCTCTCTCCGACAAGGCCGGGTTATCGACGATGTTGTTCTTCACGCCGAACTTCACCTCGATGGAACCCTGGGTGCGCAGTTGCACACCGCCGGGGCCGAAGATCTTTTCGGCGGCGCCCAGGTCGAATTGCAGGTTGGTCAGAGAGAATTCCTCCTCCTTGCCGTAGTCGATCTTGTTTTTCTTGCGGAAGAAAGCGGCATTGGACTGTTGCTGCCAATACCGGGCATATTCCTCGGAGTTGAGCGTCACGGGCGTGGTGATGCGCGTTTCGCCCAGATAGGTGGACAGCACATAGTCGCCGCTCTCGGGATCGTACTCGATGGTGGTCTTCAGGTTGGAAGGCATCCTCAGGTCGCCCATCACCGGCCGGGCGGCTTCCTCGGCCGTCTCGGGCAAATGGTCTGGAATCTTGTATCTGAGCGGCTTGACCGGGCCGTTTTGCACTCGCTCGGAAACGGCCCTGCCCGAGATGGACACCTCGGCGGGAGCTGCCTCCTGTGAAAAAGCAGGAAAGGCCGTCCCTATGAGAAGGAACAGCCCCAAGACCTGTGATATTTTTTCGATGCGAAGCAAAGGCAGATGACTTGGATAGTTGGATTATAGCATTTTCAGCGATGCCTTGATGAGTTGTTCGACCGTCAGGCCCGGCTGGTCCTTCAATATGGCATTGACCACCTTGGTCGAGGCGGCGGCGGGGAAACCCAACATCTGCAGGGCGGCCAGGGCTTCGCTGCGCACCTCGTTGCCGGCCATGAACACACTGCCCTGCTCCGCCCCCGTGATGCCTGCCTTGGAGACCTTGTCCTTGAGCTCGACAATGATGCGTTGGGCCGTCTTGGTGCCGATGCCCTTGATGTTCTTGAAGATGGCGACGTTCTCGGCCAGGATGCCCGACTCCAGTTCGGCCACCGTCAGCGACGAGAGGATGACCCGGGCCGTGTTGGCGCCCACTCCCGATACGGAGATGAGCTTGCGGAAGGCTTCCCGCTCCTCGGTGTCGTAAAACCCGAAAAGCACATAGGCATCCTCGCGGATGGCCTCATGGACATACAGCCGGCAGGTCTGGGCATGCTGGATCTGGCTGAAGGTGTTGACACTGATGTTCAGGAAATAACCGATACCGTTGGTTTCCAGGACCACCGAAGTCGGGGTCAGGTCGCTGATTTCTCCTTTGATGAATTCGATCATAGTGGTGTATGTTTTGTCTGTTCTTGTGTGCGCACGTGACATATTAAACGCATACAGGCGCGAAATAGTATATGCCCCTCAAAAAAAAGTAGCTGATTTGTGGAAAATATCATCTTATCTAAACAAATAGTTGCATGAGGAAGGCACTAAATGTTGTAGGATTTTCCGTTTTGCAGTACTTTTGAGGCTTGTAATTTGGCTTGGAAAACAACTATGGAAAGACCCGGGAGATTGATTGGCCTGATGTGTCTGGCGGCTTTGCTCGCGACACAGACGGCAAGGGCCGACGAGCGTGCGAATGCCCGTGAATTAAGATACAAACCAGACCATTCGGACTTTGTTTTCCAAGGCTCCGACCCCCAGTTGTTCAACCGGGCCCTCTATGGCAACAATCAATCTTTCCGATTGGAAACCAGCGACATACCCATCTTTGCCATGTACAGCTACGACGGCATGTCGGGCCACATCCGCCTGGCTTTGCAACGCGGCCCACAAATCAAGTGGCTGCACGAGCTGGAAAGCATTGAATGCCGCTACCGGGCCGGCCAGCGCGTCTATAAAATCGGCGATCCCATGCTGGGCAATGGCTCTTTGACGCTGACGGCCGTGGCCCGTTACGACTGCCAGGGAGCCATCCTGCGGCTTGAGGGGGAAAACCTGCCCGCCGACCTGCAGTGGATCTGCCTCTACGGCGGCGCCTACGGCCGGCGTTTCAGCCGCAACGGCGACCTGGGGGCCGATCCCGACGATGTGTTCTTCCTCAAGAAAGACTATTGCCACTTCAACCGCTACGACATACAGGGCCATACCTTCCATCTCTGGTTCGGGGCCCGTCAGGACATCGGCGGCTTCTCCCTAGAAGAATTGCAACGGCCTGAGTACCAGCTTCGTCAGCTGAGCGGGTATTTCCCGAAGGGGACCCGCCTGAGCCTGGGCGATGCCGACCATGTCAACGATCCGCAGGAGATGCTGTCGGCCCCCATGAATCCCGACTACCCTGTCTTGCGGGCTGTCGGCAAGTTTTCCAAGAAGAAGGATGTATGTATAGGTTTCTCGGCCGGAGCCCCCTCCGATATCGCCGCCAACCTGGAAAAAGGCTACGACGACGCCTTCGTCGGCATTGACGCGGTACGTTCCCATCTCAAGGTGGAGACCCCCGACCCCTATGTCAACGCCATGGCCGACGCCCTGGTGATGGCAGCCGACGGCATCTGGGAATCGCCTGTCTATCTGCACGGTGCCATCGGTTGGCGCGTCCAGTTGGCCGGCTGGCGGGCTGCCTACACGGGCGATGTGCTGGGCTGGCACGACCGTGCCCGTGAGCATTTCCGGGCCTACGCCGCCTCGCAGATGACCACGCCTCCCGACAAGCCCGTCATCATGGATACCGCCCTCAACCTGGCCCGCAGCGCCAAGGTGGCTGGCACCCCCATGTACAGCGAAGGCTACATCGCCCGCTATCCCAACCGCAACGAGACCATGAACCACTACGACATGAACCTGGTCTATATCGATGCCCTGCTCCGTCACCTGCTGTGGACTGTCGATTTGGATTTCGCCCGCGAGATCTGGCCGGTGCTCAAACGCCATCTGGACTGGGAAAAACGCTGCTTCGACGCCGACGGTGACGGTCTCTACGATGCCTATTGCTGCATCTGGGCCAGCGACGGCCTGCAATACAGCGGCGGCGGTGTGACCCATTCATCGGCCTACAACTACCTGGCCAACCAACTGGCCGCCATGGTGGCCTGGCTCCTGAAAGACGAGGGCGTCGATCCTGCCCCCTACGAAGCGGAAGCCCGCAAAATCAAGGAAGCCGTGAACCGCCGGCTATGGCTCAAAGACGAAGGCCACTGGGCTGAATATCAAGATATTCTTGGCAATCAGTTAAAGCACACGCATGCAGGTGTCTGGACCATTTACCATGCCATTGACTCCCGCCTGCACGACCCCTTCCAGGCCTGGCAGGCCCTGCGCTATGTGGATACGCAGATACCGCATATTCCCGTCCTGATCAAAGACGATGCCGCCGGACCTGAAAACCGGGGGCTGGAGACCATTGCCACCTCCGACTGGATGCCCTACTACTGGTCGGTCAACAATGTGGCCCAGGCCGAGGTGATGCACACTGCCCTGGCCTATTTCCAGGGAGGCCGCCCCGAGGAAGGCTTCCGACTGATGAAAGCCGCCGTCATGGACGGCATGTTCCTGGGCGCCAGTCCGGGCAATGTGGGCCAGGTGAGCTTCTACGATGCCTCGCGCGGAGAGTCCTACCGCGATTTTGCCGACCCGGTGGGTGTCTATTCCCGGGCCCTGGTAGAAGGGCTTTTCGGAGTGACCCCCCAGTATTTCGGAACGAAGGTGCTTCGCCCGGGTTTTCCGGCCTCCTGGGATCACGCCTCCATTGAGACCCCCGACCTGAAGTATTCCTTCCAACGGACCGAAATCCAGGAAGGCCACCTCAGCCGATGGGACATCAAGTCTTCCTATCCCCGGTATAAAGAGGCGCAGGGAATCGCACTGCATCTTTCCCTCTTACACCCCTTGCGCCAAGTTTCCATCGACGGGAAGCCTGTCGATCTGGCCAGTCTGCTCAGAGTCAGTTCCCTGCGTTTTCCCAATGCCATAGGTAGTCCTGAAATCGAAATCATCCCCCAGGTAAAAGACATACTCAATTACCATATCGATATAGAGGAGGAAAAAGAGTCCTTCCTCCGCCTGGAAACACCCGCCGAGATGAATGCCGGCGGCAAATGCACCGTTACAGTACCGCAAGGGCTTGACGTTCAAGAAATTTACGATCCCCAAGAACTGTTGCAAGACTGGCAGGTCGAGTCGGGCCGGCTCTCGTTCCAACTCAGGGAAGGTGGCCCCGCCGGTGCCCATACCTTCTTTGTCAAAGTCAAACAACAGGCATACCAATGGTGGCAGCCCGTCGATATGGAGATCATCCCTTTGCGGCAACCGCAGCCCCGCAGTTTCCAAAAGACGGCCCTGGCAGCCGGCAGCCGCCAGCGCAGCATCGATCTCACGGCCTTCTTCAACGACAAGGTGACCAACACCTTTGCCTTTGGCAAATACATGAGTCCGCGCTCACCCTACACCACCTTGCAGATTCCCACCCAGGGCTACGGCGACTGGTGCGATCCCAAAAAACTACCCCGCATCGACGACAGCGGCCTGCGCACGCTGGCCGGTCAAAACGGCGGGCGTTTCGTCCTGCCGCAGGGCGTGGCCTTTGCCACACCTTCGGACACCAGCTGCAACAATATCGTCTATGTGTCGCAATGGGACAACTACCCGACCCGGCTGTCCATCCCGCTCAGCGGCAGCGCCTCCCAGGCCTGGCTGCTGATGGCCGGCACCACCAACCACATGCAGAGCCGCATGACCAACGCCGTGGTCCGCATCTGCTATCAGGACGGCAGCTGCGACAGCCTGGCACTGGTCAACCCCGACACCTGGGTGCCCATCGAGCAGGACTACTTTACCGACGGCATGGCCTTCCGCATCGACGGTCCGCGTCCCTTGCGCGTCCAGCTTTCGACCGGTCTGGTCAGCGACGACCTGGTCGGTGCCCTTAGACTGGGCGGCCGCATCCAACCCATGATCCCCGGCGGCGCGGCCACGGTATTCGACCTGGCCCTCGATCAGAAAAAGCAACTATCTGAAATCCAAATAGAAGCCATCACGATTGAAAGTGTCATCGGACTGATGTCCCTCACACTGATCGAGTGAAAAAAAATTATGGCTTAAACATTTTAAGCCATAAAAAACAATAAAACTACAATCGTTGCGTTAGAGAGATAAATAATCGCCAGAGCATGATTACCAAAGCACTACTACTCTTCTTTACTGCGTTCATCGTCACCAGTATCACCATGCCCAGCATCATCAAGATCGCTGTCAAGCGACTGCTGTTCGACGAGCATACCGAAGCCCGCAAAATCCACACCAAGGACATCTCCAACCTGGGCGGCATCGGCATCTTCACAGGCTTTTTCTTTTGTATCCTGCTCTTCCAGATTGTCTGCGACAACCGGGAACTCGGCTCCCTGGCGGCGGCGGCCGTGCTGCTGTTCTTTGTGGCGCTGAAAGACGATCTGACCCCCTCCTCGCCCATTGTCCGGCTGGTGCTGCAGTTCATCATCGCCGGCATCATCGTCTTTGTGGGACAGGTGCATCTGACACGCGTGCCGCTCATCGAAAGCGAAGCGGCCCTTACCCAGGCCGTCAACATCGGTGTTTCGATTGTCTTCATCGTGGGCATGATCAACGCCATGAACTTCATCGACGGCATCGACGGGCTGGCCGGCAGCATCGGGCTGATCATCTGCCTGGCTTTCGGCATGATCTTCTTTCTGCACGGTGAAATGTCCTATTGCTACACAGCCTGGGCGCTGGCCGGTGCCGTGCTGGGCTTCCTGCTGTTCAACTTCTCACCTGCCAAGATTTTCATGGGCGACATGGGATCGATGCTCATCGGAGTCTTTGTGGCCATTTTCGCCATTAAGACGGCCAATATGGAGGTGGATGTCAACGCAGCCCATCTCATCCAGTATCCCGGCAACGTGGTCCTGGCACTGCTCATCGTACCCATCATGGACATGGTCACTGTGATCCTTGTCCGGCTGTCGCTCAAGCAGTCGCCCTTCCACGCCGACAAACGGCACCTGCATCACAAGATGATCGAACTGGGCATGGGCCATCCGGCCATTTGCCTGACACTGGTGGCCTTCAACCTGCTGACGGTCGGCATCTGCCTGACCCTGCAGAAAGTCGGCACGCCCCTTTGGGCCAATATCTCCATTGTGGTGCTGGCTGTTGCTTTTGAATTTTCGATACGCTATCTTTGCCATCAGAAAACCATCAAGAACCAAACAACCTTATGAAAAAGATTCGTGCTGCCATTGTCGGTTACGGCAATATCGGTCATTATGCCCTCCAGGCCCTGGAAGCAGCGCCTGATTTTGAAGTGGCAGGCATCGTCCGCCGTCAGGGAGCTCAGGACAAGCCCCTCGAACTGACCGCCTATGAAGTCGTAAAAGACATTCGTGACCTGAAAGACGTCGATGTGGCCATCCTGGCCACCCCCACCCGCTCCTGCGAGGAGTATGCCCGCCAGATCCTGCCCCTGGGCATCAACACGGTGGACTCGTTCGACATCCACACCATGATTTGCGACTATCGCCGCACGCTCGATGAAATCAACCAAAAAACAAATACGGTGAGCGTCATCGCCGCCGGCTGGGATCCGGGCAGCGACTCGATTGTCCGCGCCTTGATGCAAAGCCTCGCCCCCAAGGGCTTGAGCTACACCAATTTCGGCCCCGGCATGTCGATGGGCCACAGCGTCTGCGTCCGTTCCAAGAAGGGTGTCAAGAACGCCCTGTCGATGACCATTCCGCTGGGCGAAGGCATCCATCGCCGCATGGTCTATGTCGAACTGGAGCCCGGCTACACGCTGGAACAGGTCACCGCCGACATCAAGGCCGACCCCTATTTTGCCAGCGACGAGACACATGTCTTCCAGGTAGATTCGGTCGATGAGGTCCGCGACATGGGCCACGGAGTGAACCTGGTGCGCAAAGGCGTCAGCGGCAAGACCCAGAACCAGCGGCTGGAGTTCAACTTGAGCATCAACAACCCCGCTCTGACCGGCCAGGTGCTGGTCAACGTGGCACGCGCTTCGATGCGCCTGCAAAAGGGTTGCTACACCATGATCGAGATTCCCGTCATCGACATGCTGCCCGGCGACAAGGAGGAGAACATCAAACACCTCGTATAGCGTCTGCTACAAACGCCGTCCGCCGGCTTGCACCGGGATATAGACAAACAACGCCTGAAACCCAAGGGTTCCAGGCGTTTGCTTTATCATCTTTTCGAGGTCGTTTATCTGTCCAATTCCAGGCAACCCAGGATGAAGGGGCCGGTGGCCTTGCCGTCGTTGTCGCGGATACGCTCGTGGACATAGTAGTCGAAACTGCCGTCTCGGTAGGGATTGCCGCCCAGCCCGCTCACGGCGCAGCACTGCGTCAGCGAAATGGTGCCGTCTTCGTTTTCCACGATGCGATGTTCAATCAGGCCGTCCAGCACCCGGTTGGCCACTTCCTTGTAAGAAGCAGGCAGATAACCCTTGTTGGCCGCCTTGGCATAGAAATACATCATCATCGAAGAAACCGACGATTCCAGATAGTTGCCCTCGCGGTCGCCGGCATCCACCACCTGATACCACA
>JAGDCW010000106.1 GCA_017958305.1 Bacteroidales bacterium
AAAAGCAATAAAATAAGCTTTATATTTATATAAATATATATATAAATAAAAGGTTTCGGCTTGGGCATTTGGAATACCCCCAACAGAACTGCAACAACTGCAACAACTGCAACATTTTCCGACTGGACAATCGGAAATCGGATCGGATCGGACGAATTTTTTTTCAAAAAATTTTTTGCCCGTCAACAGGGGCTTTGCGCTATGTTTTGGCGTCCGACTGAAGAATCGGAAAGGCAGAGATTTGCCGATTCGGGAGTCGGATTCTTGCTTTGCGGCCAGTTAGGAGGATATTCCTCCCGGCCAACCCTTAACCTTATCAATTATCATGAGCGTGAATGTAATCTACTACCAGAACCGGGCCAAGATGATGCGGCCCGTCACGAGTCGCGAGCAGTATCTGGCCCTCCGCGACAGTGAGCAGCAAAAACGCCTCCTTGCCGCCGTGCGCGGGGGCGATACCAAGGCCAAGACGCGCCTGCTGCAGATGAACTATTCCTGCCTGCCGGGGGCGGACGGTGCCCTGAAAGGCTGCCGCACCCCTTCGCGATCGGTGGGTATGGACATCGATCTGAAAGCCCCCGACAACCTGAGTCCCGAGGAGCGCCAGGCCTGGCTCGACCAGGAAATGGCGCGTGTGCCCGAGCGGGTGCTGTCGCTCCAGGATGAGCTGGGGCTGCTCCTGCTGGAGCGCTCGGCCACGAAGGGCTATCACCTGGTGTTCCGCCGCCGCACGCAGTTGTCGCAAGAGGAAAACCTGCGTTGGGCCAGCTCGCTGTTGGGCGTAGCCTTCGACAGCGGGGCCAAAGACATCACCCGGGTGTTTTTCACCACCACGGCCGGCAAGGGCGAACTGCTGTTCCTCGACGATGAATTGTTTGACAATGCCCCGGTGGAGGCCGGCCAGCCCCAGTGCGAAGCCGGAGCTGAAAACAGTTTACCGCCGACGGCAGTCCCTGCCCCGGTGGAGGCCGGCGACCGAAGTGCAAAAGGTGGCGCGCCGCGGAGCGAGCCTTTGAACTACCAGGGCATCGCCTACAGCGACATCATCGACAAGTACTGGGAACTGTTCAACGGCGGCAAGACCCCGTCGGAGGGCGACCGCAACGCGCTCACCTTCGAGCTGGCCCTGGCCCTGCGCTGCATCTGCGACTATTCCCTGGAGAAGTTGCTGCAGGTCATCCCCAACTACTGGGCCGCCAGCGGCGACGAAGCAAACGGCAACGAAGCAAACGGCAACGCCGAAACCGCCGCCAAAGACACTGAAGAGTGGCGCCGCACCATCGAGAACGCCCTGCACGAGCCCCGGCGCGGCATGCCCTATCGCCTGCGCCAGGTGCTGCAGGCCCTGAAAACGTCGGCCGTGGCCACCGCCCTGGGCGGCACGGCCACCACACCGCCGCCCCTGCCCGCCAAACTGCCGCCCCTGATCGACCTGCTTACCTCCAACGTGCCGCCGCTTTACAAGCCGGCCGTGGCCAGCGCCGTTTTCCCCGCCCTGGGGGCCCACCTGCACGGGGTGAAGTTCCGCTACTGGGACAATGTCGAGCACGAGGCCACCTTCATGAACATCCTCATCGGCGGCCAGAGCATCGGCAAGGGCAGCATCCGCAAGCCCATTGAATACATCATGGATGACATCCGCCAGCGCGACATCCCCAACCGCCGGCGCGAGGCCGAGTGGAAGCAGAAAAACCCGCCGGCCAAGCAGAAGCGCGAACCGCGCCCCGACGACATCTGCATCCAGATGCTCATCGACAACCTCACCGACGCGGTGTTCAACCTCCGGGTGGTGGATGCCCACAACAACGGGCAGCGATTTATCTACACCCAGGTCGATGAGATCGAGGCCCTCAAGAAGATCACTTCGCGCGGCACCCTCGACGAGGTGGGCCTGCTCATCCGCAAGGCCTTCGACAACTCGCTGGCAGGCCAGGAGCGTGTGGGTGTGGATGCCGTGTCGGGCATCGCCCCGCTGCGCTGGAACTTCAACGCCTCGACCACGCCACCCAACGCCCGGCGCTTCTTTGCCAAGATGATCAACGACGGCACGGTGAGCCGCCTGGACATCGCCACCATCGTGCCGCCCGCCGACAGTGACGATTCGGCCCCCGTGCTGGGTATCTACGACCATCGCTTTGCCACGGCCCTCAAGCCCTACATCGACCGTCTGGAAGCGGCCAGCGGCCTGATTGAGTGCTCTCAGTCACGTAAACTATCGCTTCAGCTGCGCGAGGAAAACAGCGTGGCGGCCCGGCTCTACGACTCGGAAGCCTACCGGGTGCTGTCGTACCGGGCCAACGTGATTGCCTGGCTCAAGGGCATGGTGCTCTACGTGGCCCAGGGCTGCCGCTGGGACCGTACCATCGCCGATTTTGTGCGCTGGTCGCAGCAGTACAACCTCTGGTGCAAGATGCTCTATTTCGGCCGGCAGCTGGAGCGCGAACTCAGCGAGGAGAGCGAGATCCAGCGCCAGTCGGGCCCCCAGAACCTGCTCGACCTGTTGCCCGACGAGTTCGGTGGCGAGCAGTACCGCCAGTTGCGGCAGCGTCTGGGCCGCCCCGGCGACGGCGACTCCACATTACGTTCCTGGGCCAATCGACGTTACATTGTCTTTGACCGGATGATGGGCCGCTATTGCAAGACCGACGAATACAAACACAAATACGGACGTGCCTTATGATGCAGATCGAAAACAACGAGGCCTGCTTTGTCAGGCTGTGGCTCCGGCTGGAACACCAGCGGCGCCTGTGCGAGCTGCAGTACAAGCGGTTCTGTGTGCGTCGCCTGCTCAAGGCCTGGTTTGGGGCCGAGGCCACCGACGACTTTATCTGGGAAGTGTGCACGCGCTGCGGCCAGGAGGGCTGGAACCTGCTGCCCCCGCCAACGCTCTCTCCCCAAAAGCACCGCGAGCTGCTCAAGGCCATCATCGAGGTGCGGCTGCAGATGGGCCGCAACCACATCGACCTCCGTGCCCTCGACCGGGCCTATGCCTTGGCCTTCCCCCAGTCGGCCCGCCTGAACGAGAGCCGCTGGCGCGAGGGCGGCAGAAGGGGAGAGGACGACGAGGAGGAAGAAGAGGATGATGAAGAAGACTCTGCGCCTCTTTCCGCGGAAGCGGAATCTGATGAGGAAGCGGAACCCGACGCGGTAGCGGACTCCGACAAGGATTTGACCGACATCGGTTTCCTTGACTTTGAAGACTGATTATAAACCTTAAAACAACAACCACTATGAAAGAAACCAACGACAACCCTACCATGCTTACAGATCATTTTTCCCTGCGCGAAATGTGCAAGGCGCCCGCCGACCTGCCTGTGGCCAACCTGCCTTCGGGCAAATACCTGGAAAACCTCCGCCGGCTCTGTTCGTGGCTGGAGATGCTGCGCAGCGAATGGAACCAGCGCTACGGCGAGGGCGACGATCCCGTCATCGTGAACAGCGGCTTCCGCTGCCAGGAGGCCAACCATGCCGTGGGCGGCGCCCCGGGTTCGAACCATCTCACAGGCTGTGCGGCCGACATACGGGTGTCCAGCCCCGAACAGGCACTGCGCTATGCAGTGATCTTGCTCGATATCAGCGACCAGAGCTGGGAGGATTTTGACGAACTCTACGTCCAGCGATCGCCCCGGGGCATCTGGTGGGTCCACTTTGCCGTGAAGGCGGCGGGCAACCGGCGGCGCATCGGGCTGTGGACATAAACCCTGAACCTGTCATTGAACCTGTTTTCTTCTTTTTAATTAGTTGATGTGTGTGACCCGCAGTAGTCGTGAGATTGCTGCGGGTTTTGCGTTTCGTGGAGTGAGCGTTTCTGTCTTTTTGCAGAAAAATTACAACCGCTATTGCGAACAAATAAATTATCATTATCTTTGCGCTGTCATAATAATGTTTTCGTGATAATTTAATGATGGAAACTTTATGTGATGACCATGATACCCTTAAAAACCAACTGCCATGAAGCAAACAGATGCCTCACAACCCCGCAAGAAATCTCTCATCTACAGAGATTTGTCCGATCATTACAAGGAATTGGCCGACTATGAAGAATGGGAGGAGCGGCAAACATTTCACCGCCCGTCGGACTACGACGTACAGATCGCTCCGGAAGTTTTGTCCGAATCCTTTCCAGCCGACGATGAAAGCCCCGGTTTCGATGAAAGCCCCGGTTTCGACGAAAAGCCTGACACGGCCACCCCGGCCAGCCGTCTGAAAGCCCTGCTCCTGGAACCCTGGTTTGACCGGGTGTGCCGCGATCCCCGGCGCTACGACCCGGCCTGGCGCCGTGCGTGGATCGACTCCCTGATGGCCTCGCCCGACGGGCAATGGATCGCCCGCGGCTGGACCGTGCCGGCCCGGCGGCTCAAAGTGAGTTGCATGGTGGTGGGGTTGCTCTGTCAGAGCGGGGTGCTGGTGCCCAACTACAGCCTGGTGGCGCAGCACATGCGCATCGAGGGCCAGGATCCCGCCACGCTGGCCAAATACATGGGCCTGAAAGGCAAAAAGTGCCAGACTTTCTTGCTATCTTTATAGATGGTTTTGGAAAGGAGGTGTACCATGGACAAGACACGCATCTTGATTATCGTACTCAAGGTGGTGGCGGCTGCCCTGACGGCCCTGATCGCCGCACTCACCACCAGTTGCCTGGCCCGGCTGCTGTTCTAGTCCCCAGCCGCAGCCATTATCCCAAACGAAGAGGACAGCCCCCCAGAGAGGGCTGTCCTCGATATTTCAATCCAATAAGCTGTTGAAATCAGGTTGCTGGCGGCTTTAGGCAGCCTGAAATGCCGAGTGGATTCGAGCCAGCTTTGGAGCCCAGCTGCTTCGACGAATGGAGTGGGCGAGTGCGGACTATTTTTCTTTGGTGAAAAGATAAACCGCCACTGTCGGCAGG
>JAGDCW010000107.1 GCA_017958305.1 Bacteroidales bacterium
ATGGTCTTCCGCCAGCCTTTCCCGGGCCCGGGCCTGGGCGTGCGCTGCACGGGAGACATCACGCGCGACGGGTTGGAGGCCCTGCGCGAGAGCGACGCCATCTTGCGTGAGGAATTCGCCAAGAACGGCCTGGAAGGCAAGGTATGGCAGTATTTCACCATCGTTCCCGACTACAAATCGACCGGCGTCAAGGACAACAAGCGCTCATGGGACTGGCCCGTCATCATCCGTGCGGTCAACACCCGCGACGCCATGACCGCCACCATCGAGGAAATCCCCTACAAGCTGCTGCACCACATCACCCAGCGCATCATCACCGAGGTGCCCGGCGTGAACCGCGTGCTCTACGACCTGACCCCGAAGCCCACCGGCACCATCGAATGGGAATAGGTCGTCAGAGAGCAGACCCAACGTCACACAAAATGCCGGAGCCGACTTTCAGGTCCCGGCATTTTTTTTCGATATCTTCACCACGCTGTGAAATCGCGCGAAAGGACATACATCGCCATCGACCTGAAGTCGTTCTACGCTTCGGTGGAGTGTGTGGCCAGGGGCTTGGATCCTCTGACCACCAACCTGGTCGTGGCCGATGAAAGCCGCACCGACAAGACCATCTGCCTGGCGGTCTCCCCCTCGTTGAAGGCCTATGGCATCGGGGGGCGGGCCCGGCTCTTCGAGGTGGTGCAGCGTGTCCGGGAGGTGAACCAGCAGCGGCTGGCCCGGATCCGTCGGCCCTTTGCCGGCAAGTCTTACGACGATCCGTCCCTGAAGGCCCATCCCGACTGGGAGGTCGATTATCTGGTGGCCCCTCCGCGCATGGCCCATTACATGGAAGTCAGCACCCGCATCTACGGGATCTACCTGAAATACATCTCCCAGGAAGACATCCATGTCTACAGCATCGACGAGGTGCTGATGGATGTGACGGACTACCTGGAAACCTATCGGCAGACAGCCCGCCAACTGGCCATGACCATGATCCGCGACGTGCTCGGCCAGACGGGCATCACGGCCACGGCCGGCATAGGCACCAACCTCTACCTGTGCAAGGTGGCCATGGACATCGTGGCCAAGCACATGCCGCCCGACAGCGACGGGGTGCGCATCGGGCAGCTCGACGAGATGTCGTACCGGCAGCAACTCTGGGACCATCGCCCGCTGACCGATTTCTGGCGGGTGGGGCGCGGCATCGCCGACAAGCTGGCCCTGTACGGCATGGACACCATGGGCAAGGTGGCCAGGCAGTCGGTGCGCAACGAGGAATTGCTCTACCGGCTCTTCGGGGTGAATGCCGAGCTGCTGATCGACCATGCCTGGGGCTGGGAGCCTGTCTCCATGGCCCAGGTCAAAGCCTACAAGCCGGCCAACAACTCCTTCAGCAGCGGGCAGGTGCTCTCCGAAGCCTACAACTGGGAGAAGGCCCGTGTCGTGACGCAGGAAATGGCCGATGGCGCGGCCCTCGACCTGGTGGCCAAAAGAATGGTGACCGACCAGTTGGTGCTCACCGTCTGCTACGACACCGAGAACCTGACCAATCCGCTTCTCCGGGCCAAATACCAGGGCCCGGTGACCCGCGACCACTACGGCCGCCAGGTGCCCAAGCATGCCCACGGCACGGCCAACCTGGGGCGGCACACCTCGTCTTCGGCGTTGATCATAGCCGCTGCCATGGACCTCTACGGCCGCATCGTCAACCCCGATTTGCTGGTGCGGCGGATCTATCTGGGCACCAACCATGTGCTGAGGGAGTCGCAAGTGGCGGCGCCAGGCCCCGAGCAACTCGATTTCTTCACAGACTACGAGCAGCTGCAACGGGAAAGGGAGGCCGAGCAGGCGGCTCTCGACAAGGAACGGCGGCTGCAGGAATCACGCCTGGCCATCAAAAAGCGCTTCGGACGGAACGCCCTGCTCAAGGGACTTAATTTCAAGGAAGGGGCGACCGCCAAGGACCGCAACGCCCAAATAGGAGGACACAAGGCATGACAGAGGATTATTCGGACATCATCGCTTTGCCGCATCACCAATCGGTCAATCACCGGCCCATGCCCATGGAAAGCCGGGCGGCCCAGTTCGCACCCTTCGCCGCCCTGACCGGCTACGGCGCTGCGGTCGATGAGGAGGCCCGCCTCCAGGAAGACCGGTACAACCGCCCTTACGGCCAGGAGGACATGGACACCCCCGCGGCGGCCGAGCCGTGGCAGGCGGATGAATCCTGGGACTGACAAAGCCGAATTGTTCGGCCGGATTTGATTAGTTGTCCAAAGTTGCTTATTTTTGCCTATCAGATTTTTAAGAAGCATGCTATCGGCTTTCTATCAACGTAACAAGGCTCTGATTGTCCAACTGCTGCGCTACTCGGTGGTGGGCGGTGTGGCTTTCCTGGTGGACTACGGCTCGCTGTGGCTGTTGACCGAGGTGGTCGGACTGCATCACCTGGTGTCGGCGGCCATTGCCTTTGTCCTGGGCCTTGTCTGCAACTATGTCATCAGCACCGCCTGGGTGTTCGGCGAGAGCAAGGTAAACAACCGCTGGGTCGAGTTTGCCATCTTTTCCATCATCGGTGTCATCGGGCTGGGGCTCAACGAACTGATCATCTATCTCTGTACGGATGTCTGCGGTCTGCACTACATGCTGAGCAAGATCGTCTCCACCATCATCATTTTCTTCTGGAATTTCTTCGCCCGCAGATTCATCCTTTTCAAATCCTGACCATATGAAGACTGCAATCATTGCCGGGGCCGGCCCGGCCGGTTTGACAGCGGCCTACGAGCTGCTCAGGCAGACGGACATACATCCGGTCGTCTTCGAAGAGACCGACCGCATCGGCGGTATCTCCGCCACGGTGCAATACAAGGGCAACCGCATGGACATCGGCGGTCATCGCTTCTTCTCCAAGAACGACGAGGTGATGAAGTGGTGGCAGGAGATGATGCCCCTTCAGGGCGCACCTTCCCTGGACGATATCCTGCTCCACCGTACCCTGCCGCTCAACCAGGGCGGCCCCGATCCGCAGGAAAAGGACCGCGTCATGCTGTTGCGCGACCGTGTGTCGAGGATTTTCTTCCTGCGCCATTTCTTCGACTACCCCATCTCGGTGAAATGGGCCACTTTCGCCGGCATGGGCTTGTGGCGCACCATCAAGGCCGTCTGCGGCTATTTCTGGGCCGCCTTGTTCCCCAAGCCGGAGACTTCGCTGGAGAACTTCTACATCAACCGTTTCGGCCGGCCGCTCTATGAGATGTTCTTCGAAGACTACACCGAAAAAGTCTGGGGAGTGCATCCGGGCAAGATCGGCGCCGACTGGGGTTCGCAGCGCGTCAAGGGCCTGTCCGTCCTGGCCCTTTTGAAAGATGTGCTCACCCGTCCATTCCGCCGTCAGGACATCGACCAGAAAAAGGTGGAGACTTCCCTCATCGAACAGTTCATCTATCCCAAATACGGTCCCGGCCAGCTCTGGGAGACGGTGGCCGATGAAATCCGCCGCCTGGGCGGTGAAATCCACACCGGTTGCAAGGTGACGGGCGTCCATGTCATGGACGGTCGCGTCGAGGCCGTCGATGTGGAGGGACCGAAGGGGAAGAAGACCCACAGTTGCGATCTGTTCTTCTCGACCATGCCCATCAAGGACCTGGTGGCTTCGCTCCGCGAGGTGGAAGTGCCCGACAAGGTGGCACAGGTGGCCCGCGAACTGCCCTACCGCGACTTTATCACCGTGGGCGTGCTGGTGCGCCAGCTGAAGATCCGCAACACGACCAAGACGCCCACCTACGACCATCGCGTGCCCGACACCTGGATCTATGTGCAGGAAAGGGACGTCAAAGTGGGCCGTCTGCAGATTTTCAACAACTGGTCGCCCTACATGGTGGCCGACTACGAACACACCATGTTCGTGGGCATGGAGTATTTCTGCGACGAGGGCGATGCGCTCTGGTCCATGGACAAGGAGGCCTTCATCAGGATGGCCGTCGATGAGCTGGTCAAGATCCAGGTGGCCGACAAGGTCGATGTGCTGGATGCCGTGCAGGTGAAGATCCGCAAGGCCTATCCCGCCTATTTCGGCACGTATTACGAGCTGCCCGTGGTGCGCGAATTCCTCGACCAAATCGGCAATCTCTACTGCCTGGGCCGCAACGGGCAGCATCGCTACAACAACATGGACCATTCCATGCTGACGGCCATGGAGGCGGTGCGCAACATCCGCGACGGCCGGGCCGACAAGGAAAATATTTGGAGTGTCAATACAGAAGAATCCTATCATGAAAGCAAACAATAATCTCCTCCGTTGGGTACACCTCGGCCTCATCGTGGTGGTGTTCATTATTTCTTTCCGCTACATTTTCAACGAAAAGCTCGACTTGAACGGCGACAATGCCGCCTACATCGAACTGGCCCGCAACATCGCCCAAGGCCACGGTTTCACCAACGAGACCCTGGACGGGGCCTGGCATCCCCATTCGCATTTCCCCGTGGGCTATCCCTTCATCCTGTCGCTCATGGTGCTCTGCGGCCTGGACAACCTGATCGCCTTCAAGGTGCTCAACGGACTGTTCCTGCTGGGCGGCGCCATCCTGTTCTACTTCCTGCTGACCCGCCACACCAAGAACGCCCATCTGGCCTTCGTCTGTGCCCTGTTGACAGTGATGTCGCCCCATGTGCTCAAGTTTGCGACGATGGCCATGTCGGAGATGAGTTTCCTGTTCTTCATGATTCTGTCCATGTGGGCCCTGTCGCGCAGCGGGGAGGAGAAAAAGCCTTTCGGCCCCTTCTTGGTGGTGGCCGCCCTGGGTGCGGCCGCCTGCTATTATCTCCGGGCTGTGGGCGCCGCCGTGCTGTTTGCCAACCTGGTGTTCTATCTGTTCCGTCGGGAGTGGAAGCGGGCGGCAGTGGGCACGGGCATTTCCGTGGTGGCCATCCTGCCCTGGATGATACGCAACCGGCTGGCCGGCGTTTCGCGCGACTACCTGATGCCCATCCTGGCCAAGAACCCCTGGCGCCCCGAAGAAGGCAATATCGCCTCGGTGGGCGAGTTCTTCCAGAAGATCTGGACCAACCTCGATGAAACGGCCCTGAGCGGCTATCGCCATATCCTTTTCCCCAACTGGCAGGGCTACGGCAACGGCCCCTCCTCGACCATGACATTGATCCTGGGAGGCATCATCCTGCTCCTGGTGCTCTACGGCTTGTGGAACACAGGCAAGATGCGCTTCGCCCTCGAGGCATTGTTTGTCGCCAACATCGGCTTCCTGCTGCTGTGGAACGGCGGCAACGGGGTGCGTTATGTCACGCCTTTCATCCCCTTCCTGTTCCTGGGATTCTGGAACGGGGTATATAGCCTGTTGCGTTGGCTGTTACGCAAAAAATGGGATTTGGACGCCCGAGGCTGGGTGGTTTGTCTGGTCTTGCTGGTAGTGCCCGCCTTCCTTCCGATGATGACCGAAATGCACCAGGCGGCCCGCCAGCCCCTGCCGCCGGCCTACGCCAACTACTACCGCATCGCCGAGGAAGTGAACAAGCAGTCCAAACCCGGCCACAAATATGTGGTCTGCTGCCGCAAGCCGGAACTCTTCAAATACTACGCCCCCAAAACCCTGACCACGACCTATGCCCGCACCAAGGACAGTGAAAAGCTGGTGCGCGGACTCATGCAAAACAGGGTGGATTTCGTCGTGCTCGAACAGTTGGGCTACAGTTCGACGCCCTTGTACCTGTATCCGGCCATAACAGCGTATCCGGAACTTTTCCCCGTCGTATGGCAGTTGAAGAATCCGGATACTTACCTGCTCCGTTTCGACCGCGAGAAAGCCGCGGCCGTATTGGGCGAATAATCTTGGTTTGTCATTTGAGGTTTTTGGCCATCCTCACAGGATCGCACGTGAGCCCTATGCCCAGTTTGGCCAGGGTCTTGCGGTCCACTTCGCTCATCATGACCGTTGAGTGGACCTGAGTGCCTGCCAGGTTGGGCAGCTGCTCGAGGGCCAGTTTGCAGTTCTCGTCGATGAGGCTCATCATGGAGATGGCCACCAGCACCTCGTCGGTGTGCAGGCGCGGGTTGCGGCCGTGCAGGTAGGTCACCTTGGTCTTCTGGATGGGCTGGATCATGGTCTGGGGAATGAGCTTCACGTTGTGGGCGATGCCGGCCAGGTGCTTCAAGGCGTTGAGCAGCAGGGCGGCACAGGGACCCAGCAGCGGACTGGTCTTGGCCGTGAGGATGGTGCCGTCGGAGAGTTCGATGGCCGCTGCGGGCAGCCCGACTTTTTCCATCCTTTCCTTGGCGGCGACGGTGGTTTTGCGGTTGGCCGTCGTGATCTTGGCCCGCTTCATGAGCAGGGCGATCTTGTTGACCTCGCTCTCTGTGGCCTTGCCGTCGGCAAAGTTGCAGACAGCCGTATAATAGCGTCGGATGATTTCCTGCAGGGAGGCTTCGCGGCACACGTCGTCGTCGCTGATGCAATAGCCGGCCATGTTGACCCCCATGTCGGTGGGCGACTTGTAGGGGGTGGCGCCGTAGATGTCGTCGAACAGGGCGTTCATTACCGGGAAAATCTCGACATCGCGGTTGTAGTTGATGGCTGTCTCGCCATAGGCTTCGAGGTGGAAGGGGTCGATCATGTTCACATCTTCCAGATCGGCCGTTGCGGCTTCGTAAGCAACGTTCAGCGGGTGTTTGAGCGGCAGATTCCATACCGGGAAAGTCTCGAACTTGGCATAACCGGCTTCATGTCCGTGTTGATGTTCATTATACAACTGACTAAGGCATACCGCCATCTTGCCGCTGCCCGGTCCGGGAGCCGTCACTACCACTAACGGACGGGATGTCTCGATATAATCATTACGGCCGAAACCCTCCGGAGAAGCAATGAGATCCACATTATGCGGATATCCCTCAATGATATAATGATAATAAACACGAACGCCTTTGCGCTCCAGACGCTGACGGTATGCATCTGCCGAACGTTGACCGGAGTAATGCGTAATAACTACCGAAGATACCATAAAGCCACGACGCATAAACTCATCACGGAGACGAAGCACATCTTCGTCATACGTGATACCCAAATCCTGACGCACCTTGTTGCGCTCGATGTCTTCTGCAGAGAGCACAATAACGATCTCCAGAGATTCACGTAACTGCGTCAGCATTTGCAGCTTACTGTCCGGCATAAAGCCGGGCAGTACGCGACTTGCATGCAGGTCATCGAATAGCTTGCCGCCCAACTCCAAGTACAACTTGTTGCCAAATTGCGCTATTCGTTCACGGATATGATCCGATTGAATGCCTATATACTTATTGTTATCAAATGCTATTTGCATATCTCTTTAGTTTTCAGTTTTTTGCTCCTCATTCTGCTTCGATTCCTCATCATCCTCATCGTGGTGATAGTAATAGTCCGAGCGATAAGCCTTATCGTCTTTGACGAGTTTGCCGTATAACTTACCGTACAACTTGCCATACCGCTTGGAGTTACTGTGATTACCTCCGTAGCCGTAACCGTAGCCGCCGTAGCCGCCATATCCGAGGTGTCCGTAGCCGTAACCGCCGTAACCGCCGTAGCCGTATCCGTAACCTGAACCGTAAGAGTGACGACCCTCGGTAGGAATATCGGAAAGCACGATCTGTATCTTATCCGGATTATCCACCACTTCCGTCATCTGCGTCAGTGTCTGTTTGCAGAACGATTTATTGGTCTGCATACAACGGATGATGAACAAGCACATGTCACTATTCTCGATCACGGCATATGCATCTGGTACCAGACCGATAGGCGATGTATCTATCACAATGTAATCATATGTCTCACGCGCTTCAGCGATAGTCTTCGCCAGTTTGTCGGAGTGAACCAACTCACCCGGGTTGGGAGGAATTGTTCCTGCACGCACAAAGTCAAAACCGAAAGGTGTATCATGTACGATTATATCCTCTTTTTCACAGTCTCCGATTAAGAAGTTCGATGCACCGCTGCCGTTCTCCAGACCCAACTTGGTATGGATATTCGGTTTACGAAGGTCCAAGTCCACCAACAGCGTCTTCTTGCCTGTCATCGC
>JAGDCW010000108.1 GCA_017958305.1 Bacteroidales bacterium
AAACCGCCCTTGGCTCGGCTTGTACTGCATCGCTGTTTCTAATGAATTTATTTCAAGTACAAACTGGTAATTCGTAATGGCCTGCAAAAGTAGAGATTTTTCGGCAAATACAAAAAAATAGTCTCCATTTTTATGTGCATACGCATAAAAGCAGTAATTTTGTACTCGCTAATAACATAAACAACTATGGTTAACTACAAAGATTTAGGCCTGGTGAACACCAGAGAAATGTTCAAGAAGGCCATTGCCGGAAAGTATGCCATCGCTGCTTTCAATTTCAATAACATGGAACAGCTGCAGGCCATCATCCAGGCAGCTGCCGAGACCAAATCTCCGGTCATCCTGCAGGTGTCCAACGGTGCCCGCAACTATGCCAACTCCACCTTGCTGCGCTATATGTCGCAGGGTGCTGTGGCCTACGCCAAGGAACTGGGCCTGGCTCATCCCGAGATTGTTATCCATCTGGATCACGGTGATTCTTTCGAACTCTGCAAGTCTTGCATCGACAACGGTTTCTCCTCTGTCATGATCGACGGTTCGAAGTATTCTTTCGAAGAGAACATCGCCCTGACCAAGAAGGTCGTTGAATATGCCCATCAGTTTGATGTCACCGTCGAAGGCGAACTGGGCGTGCTGGCCGGTGTCGAAGACGAGGTTTCTTCCGAAAAGAGCCACTATACCCGTCCCGAAGATGTCATCGAGTTCGTTACCCGCACGGGGGTCGATTCCCTGGCCATCTCGATCGGTACTTCCCATGGTGCCAACAAGTTCACGCCTGCCCAGTGCACCCGTGACGAGAACGGCATCCTGATTCCGCCGCCACTTCGCTTCGACATCCTCGAAGAGATCGAGAAGAAGATCCCCGGCTTCCCCATCGTGCTGCACGGTTCCTCTTCCGTTCCTCAGGACCTGGTTGCCATCATCAACAAGTATGGCGGTGCCATGAAGGATTCCATCGGTATTCCCGAAGAGCAGCTGCGCAAGGCCGCCAAGCTGGCTGTCTGCAAGATCAACATCGATTCGGATGCCCGTATTGCCATGACCGCCGCTGTCCGCGAAGTGCTGGCCACCAAGCCCGCCGAGTTCGACCCGCGCAAATACCTGGGTCCGGCCCGCGACCTGATGAAGAAGCTCTACGTCCACAAGATTGTCGATGTCGTCGGCTCGGCCAATCAGATCGACTAAGACACTGCCTGTATAAACACGAAAGCCCGCTGCGCATTGCAACGGGCTTTTTTTGTTTGGACCGACTGGTGCTTCGGTTGGGGGCCGGGGGGCGACTCGGTTGGGGGCCGGGGCTTTATCTTTTCAGGATGGCGCCGGTGGCCGGGTCGAGCTCAACCTTGATGTCGCTGGCGGCCTCCAGGAAGAGCAGGTCGCCTTCCTGGGCAAAGCAGCACTGGCCTTCGAAGTAGGTCTGCTCGGCATCGACGATGCTGAAGGCGGTCTGGACGGGCTGGTAGTAATACAGCCCGACAGGCAGGGCTTCCATGCGGGCCGGGGTTTTCTTGGTGGGCCTTTCCACCATGAAACTGTCGCGCACCTGGGTCAGGGGAGCGTTGCTGCGAGGGCTGAGGCTCAGATAGACGGGCCGGCCGCTCAGGTCGTCCTTGCCCACTGCGCCTTTCTGGCTGGAAAAACGGAACACCACCTGCCGGCCGAGGCCTTTTTCGGGGACGATGTCGAAGCGGATGGTCTGGCAGCTCTCGCGGCGGCTGCCGGTGAAGAGTTCGGTGTAGGCTTTTTCGGTCTCGTCCAGCTGCTGGAGCATCAGGGCCAGTCCGGCGCCGTCGGAGGGCATGTTTTCGACTTCGCCCTGGATCAGGGCCAGGCGGGTTTCACGCAAGCTGAAAATCTGCTTGGCGGCCAGCTCGGCCATCCGCAGGGTGGAACCGGCCAGCTGCATCTCCTGGGTGAGGGGCGCGCCGACGGGGGCTTTTTCGCAGCCGGCGGCTTGTGTTTGCGGGCAGGAGCTTGCTTCGGGACAGGATTTGGTTGGCCAAGTGGCCGTGGGCTCCATGTTGACGGCCCGCAGCAGGCCTTCGGGCGTGGTGGCTACTTTTATCTGCGGCATCGGCGCGATGGTCTTGGCTTTTTCGCTGTAGACTGGACGCAGCGCCTGGATGCAGTAGCGCTGAGAGGGGTCGGGCTGGGTGAAGGCTGTGGCCTGCACGCCCACAATCTCGCGACGGGTGCTCTGCTGGGTGATGACCTCCTTGATGCCCAGGCAATGCTGCGCATAGCGGGCAAACTCGCCCGGGGTCTCGACGATGGTGCGCTGCGTCACGCTGACGTGCAGACCGGTCTGGGGCAGATAGTACACGATGCCGCCTTTGGGGAGCTCGCCCTGCAGCGGTTCGGTGATGATCTGGGCCGCGAGTGTCAGGGGCAGGAGGGCGGCAAGAAGGATGATGGGTCTTTTCATTGTATGTCGTTTTTTAATGATTCGAATGCCAGGCCCAGGTGACGGGGCAGGTCGCCGGCGGTGAGGCTTTCCGTCGATTGCCGGCAGAGTTCGGGATCGTCGGTGGTGCAGGTGGGCCGGCGCAGGGCGAGATCCCCGCTCAAGCCGTGCAACCAGACGCCCAGCCGGGCGGCCTCGCCGGGCGGGTAACCTTGGGCGAGCAAAGATAGTAAAATCCCGCTTAATACATCGCCGCTGCCGCCGGTGGCCATGCCTGGGTTGCCGGTGGCATTGAAGCAGACCCGGCCGTCGGGGGCGATGACGGCGGTATAGGCCCCCTTCAGGACGATGTGGACCTGGTGTTGGACGGCCATCTGCCGGGCCCGTTGCAGGCGCTCGTAGCCCGAGGCGGCACGGTTGCCGGTCAAACGGTCCAGCTCGCCCGGATGCGGGGTGAGCAGGGCCTGGGGCGGTATCAGCGACCAAAGCTCGGGATGGTCGGAGAGCAGGTTCAAGGCATCGGCGTCGAGCAAGAGGGCGGGAGCCGGGGCGTTTTGCCGTTCCTGGAGGGCTCGCAACAGGGCTTCCAGGCCTTGCAGCTGGGCCGGGCCTTTGCCCAGGGCGGGCCCGATGGCCACTGCTTGGTATTTGTCCAGGGGAAGTCCTTCCAGGGAGCTGAAACAGCGTTCATTGCCTTCGTTGCGTCGGACCATGGCCTCGGGCAGGGCGCTTTGCACGGTCGGATAGACGCTCGGGGGTACGCACAGGTCGAGCAGGCCGATGCCCCCGCGCAAGGCTCCTTGGCCGGCCAGGATGGCACCGCCGCACATTTCGTGGCAGCCGGCGATGAGCAGTCCGTGGCCGAAAGCGCCCTTGTGGGCGAAGGTGTCCCGGGGGCGGAGCAGGGCCCTGATGTCGTTTTTCTCGCTCAGGGCATAGGGAGTGTCCACCTGGGCTTCGGCCTCGGTGGGAATACCAAGCGGTGCCAGTCGCCAATGGGCCACATAGGGGGCGCTCTCCGGCAGCAGGAAGGCCAGGCGGGGATAGCGCAGGCCCAGCACCTGGTCGGCTCGCACTATGGTGTCGGGGGTGTTGTCTGTGTTGTCTTCGCCCATCAGGCCCGAGGGCAGGTCGATGGAAACGACTTCGGCTTCCTGGTGGTTGATCCAAGCCACGGCTTGGGCAAAGCAGCCGCTCAGGGGACGGCTCAGCCCACTGCCGAAGAGCCCGTCGATGATCAGGTCGGGCAGGGGCTCCAACAGCTCGCTTTGCCAGCGGTCGGTATCGTTGACCACCAGCGCTTCGGGGGCCAGGGCCTGCAGACGTTCGGCATTGAGCCGGCAGTCGGGCGATAGGGTTTTGCCGCCGCTCAGCAGCAGGCAACGGCACGGGTGGCCGGCCTGCAGCAGCATCCGGGCCATCGACAGCGCATCGCCGCCATTGTTGCCCGGTCCGGCCAACAGCCAGATTTGCTGCGGCTTGCCGCGGCCCTTGCGTGCAGGGCGGTCGAGTGTATCGAGCAGCAAGTCGGTCATGCCCCGGGCGGCTTCCTGCATCAAGTCATCGGAGGTGATGCCGCGCAGACGGATGGTCTCGCTGTCGAGCAAGCGTATCTCTTTGGTCGGATAGATCTTCATTGCATAAAACCCTTGTGGCAAAGGTAGGACATATTTTTATTTTTCGTACCTTCGCCAGTGATTTTCAAGCTAAGGAAAATGATACAGGTACTTGACAAAAAGTTTGTTCCGCTCATCAAGGAAGCGGAAATCCAACAGGAGATCAAGCGTGTGGCCGCCGAGATCAAGCACGACCTTGGAGACAAGAACCCGCTCTTCCTGGGTGTGTTGAACGGTGTGTTCATGTTTGCAGGCGATTTGATGAAGGAAATCGACTTCCCCTGCGAAATCACCTTCGTCAAATGCTCCTCCTATGCCGGTTTGATCAGCACCGGCGGTGTCAAGACCCTCATCGGTATCGACCGCGACCTGACGGGCCGTCATGTGGTCATTCTGGAAGACATTGTCGATACCGGCTTGACAATGAAGAACATGATTGCTACCCTGCAACAGGCCAATCCCGCCTCGGTCAGGGTGGCGACCTGCACTTTCAAACCCGAATCGCTGCAGTGCGACCTCCATCTCGACTACGTGGGCATCAAGGTGCCCAGCAAGTTCCTGGTGGGCTACGGCCTGGACTACAACGGTTACGGCCGCAACTACCGTGATATCTACGTGCTGGCCGAATAGGCCGGCGCAGGCAATTGGATGATTATACCTTAATATTGAAGAGATGCTGAATGTCGTTATTTTCGGCGGCCCCGGCTCCGGCAAGGGGACGCAAAGTGCTGTAATTACCGAGAAATACAGTTTGAAACACCTTTCCACCGGCGATTTGCTGCGAGCTGAAATGGCCGCTGGCACGGACCTGGGCAAGATTGCCAAGTCCTATACCGATGCCGGTAATCTGGTACCTGACGAAATGATCGTCCGTATCCTGGCCAAGGCCATGGACGAAATTGGACAGGCCAAGGGTGTCATTTTCGACGGTTTCCCCCGCAACGTGGCTCAGGCCGCCATCTTGGACGAGATGCTGGCCCAGCGTGGCGAGAAGGTCTCCGTGTTGCTCGACCTGGTCGTGCCCGACGAGACCCTGGTGGAGCGTATGCTGTTCCGGGCCCAGATTTCCGGACGGGCCGACGACAACCCCGAGACCATCAAGAACCGTGTCAAAGTCTATCACCAGGTTACTTCGCCTGTGGTCGATTATTACGAGGCCAAGGGGGTCTGTGTCAAGATCGACGGCACGGGCAGCATCGAGGCTACCTCGGACCTGGTGACGGCCGTGTTGGACAAACTCATCTGATCGCGCCGCCCGGGCAACAGTCGGACTAATCATCACCATATATGGCAGAGAGCAATTTTGTGGACTATGTGAAGATACACTGCCGCTCGGGCAAGGGCGGGGCTGGCTCGACACATTTCCACCGGGAAAAGTATATCGCCAAGGGCGGTCCGGACGGCGGAGACGGCGGCCGGGGCGGTCATGTCATTTTGCGTGGCAACCGCAACTACTGGACCCTGCTGCACCTGCGCTACGAACGCCATGTCTTTGCCGGGGCCGGTGGCTCGGGCAGCGGCAATCGCTCTTCGGGGGCGGCCGGCGCCGACAAGTACATCGAAGTGCCGGTAGGTACGGTGGCTTACGACGCCAACAGCGGTGCGTTTCTCTGCGACATCAACGAAGACGGCCAGGAGGTGATCCTGCTCAAGGGCGGCCGCGGCGGCCTGGGCAACTGGAACTTCCGTACGGCTGTCAACCAGACGCCCCGTTTCTCCCAGCCCGGCGAGCCGATGGAGGAGCGCGACATCATCCTCGAGCTCAAACTCTTGGCCGATGTGGGGCTGGTGGGTTTCCCCAATGCCGGCAAATCCACCCTGTTGTCGGTCCTTTCCGCCGCCAAACCCGAAATCGCCGATTATCCCTTCACCACCCTGGTCCCCAACCTGGGCATCGTGCCTTGGCGCGAAGGCAAGTCTTTTGTCATGGCCGACATCCCCGGTATCATCGAGGGGGCCTCTGAGGGCAAGGGACTGGGCCTGCGTTTCCTGCGCCATATCGAGCGCAACTCGCTGCTGCTGTTCATGGTGCCGGCCGACAGCGACGACATCGCCGCCGCCTACCGGGTGCTGCTTCGTGAGTTGGAACAGTACAACCCCGAGCTGTTGGACAAGCAGCGGGTGCTGGCGGTGAGCAAGTCCGACATGCTCGACGAGGAATTGATCGAGGCGCTGCGGCCAGGTTTGCCCGACATTCCGACGGTCTTTATCTCCTCTCTGACCCGCCAGGGCCTGGACGAGCTCAAAGACTTGTTGTGGCTGCAGTTGCAACAGCCCGCTGCGGGTGCCGGGGAGATTTCGCACAGGCCGCTTGATGTGGCCGGTCTGGATGCCGATGCTTCCGACGATCCTGCTGCACCGGGCGACATCGAGATGGACTGGGAATAGGTCCTTTTTCCCTTTGTTTCTTTGGGTTTTATCTCGGGCCTTCGGGATGGTTGGGCTTTTCCATTTGCCGTCCCGGCATTCTCACGTGACATTTTCTTTACAAAATGTTAAATCTGAGTTTTTACAAAGAAAATAATTGCGGAATGATTTGTAAACGGAAAATTAATATTATATTTGCACCGACAATTAGCTGCAGTTGATGTATGTCTCATCTCAGCATGAATCACCTTAAATCTTTTACCATGAAAAAACGTTTTCACAAGCCTTGGCAAGTGGGTCTGATAGGCCCGCTTGCTTTTTTGTTGTTTCCAGGCAGTCTCCGGGCCGACCGGGCGGTGGATCTTCCCAATGCCGGCCTGGAGCTCTGGCAAGACAGTGTGCCGCTTTATTGGTCGGGTTCCACGTCCAATATCCCCCCTGAAGGCGTTTTCCCTTCGTCTGATGCCCATTCGGGCCTGTGGGCCTGCCAGTTGGTCAGGACCCAGAAACAGCACGTCCGTTGGTCTTCCAGCCCGTTGGCATTGCCGTCGGGCTCATACCGCCTCGAATACTATGTCAAGGGGCAGGGCTGTCTTCGCAACAGTTATTACAGCGGCACGGCCTATGCGGCCTACGCTCCCTACGATACGCTCTCGACCGACGACTGGCTGAAGAAGTCCTATGTGTTCGAGTTGAAGCGCGACCTGGATTCGCTGCAATTGATTTTCTCGCTGTGCCAGACCGACAAGCAGGGGTTGCTTATTGACGATGTGGCCTTGATGCGTGTGCTGCCCGATTCCTTTACGCCTTTCCATTATGATGAATACCAGGTCCAGGCCCTGTCGGGCGGCTTTCGGCTCTACCTGGCCTCGCCGGCCCGGGTGCAGGTCTATGATCTGTCCGGCCATTGCCTGATCGACGAGCGGGTCGAGGGCATCAAGTCCTTCTCCCTGCCCCGCGGCTTCTACCTCCTCCATCTGCCTGCCTCCCACCGCACCCTCAAACTCTCAGTCCGATAAAACAAAAGGAAGATGGAAGGGGAGGGAGAATAGGTATCCCTCCGTCTCTGACAAAAAAAATCCGACCAGGCGGTCGGATTTTATTGTGGAGACGGAGGGAATCGAACCCTCGTCCAAACGGAGAACCAATAAGTTTTCTACATGCTTATCTTCGCTTAGGTTTTCGACGCCGTGCAAAACCGAAGCCATCCACACGACGCTTATCC
>JAGDCW010000018.1 GCA_017958305.1 Bacteroidales bacterium
CACCACCTGGTCGATGGTCATCAACTGGAATTTCGAGGCATCGGTCAGATCCTGGATCTGCACCATGGGGTCGTCAAACCAGACAGCCTGGCCATAGATCTCGGCGATGGTCAGGTAGGCCCATACCTTGACACGCAGCGTCGAACTTTCCAGCGCGTCGAAACGGTCGTCGTTGACCAGTTCGGGCTTTTCGCGGCGGAAGGCGCGCATGTTGTCCAGATAGTCGTTGCAGGCGATGATCACCTCATACCAGCCGGCCGGGTCGGCATAGGAATTGCCGCTCAGGTCGCTGTTGTAGTTGTACAGGGCGATCAGTTCGGGCGAAGAGCTCTCGGTGGGTTCCAGCAGCTCGCCGCGGGTGTCGGTCAGGTAGATCGACTTGTCGGCAACGGCCTGCAGTTTGGTGATGATGCCGATATAGCCCGTATAGACCTCCGTCTGCGAAGAGATGTAGTCGTCGGACGACAGGACATCGTCCGTCTTGGGATCGAAGAAATCGCCGCAGGCCGTCAGACAGCCGGCCAGGGCCATTACCCAAAGAGACTTCAGTGCATTATTCATTATCTTGTTCATAATCATGCTGTTTAATCATTAGAACTTAAGATTGACACCCATCTTGAAAGTCTTGGGAGCCGCCAGTTTGGCATAATCGACACCCGTCATCGCCGGATTGTAGGAATAGGCAAATTCGGGATCCTGCCCCAGATAGGAGGTCAGGCACAACAGGTTCTGTCCCGTCACATAGAGCGTGCCTCCCTGGAAGAAATTCAATACAGGACGATCGAAACTGTAGCTCAAGGTCACGTCTCTCAGCTTGAGGTAGGAAGCATCCTCGATCCAGCGGTCGCTGAAATCGTTGTTGCCCACCAGGTCGCCATAGACGGCGCGGGGCATGTCGGTCTTCTGGCCGTCCATCGTCCAGCGGCGGTTCACCGCCAGGCTCTGGTTGGAGAAATCGGAGGCCGACTCGGTGACGCGGCGCACGGCGTTGTATGCCTCATTGCCCAGCGAATAGACAAAGTTGAAATCCAGGGCGAAACTCCTATACTGCAAGCGGGTGAACAGACCGCCATACCAGTCGGGAGTGGCAGAGCCCAGGATCACGCGGTCGGCGTCGTCGATGACACCGTCGCCGTTCTGATCCACAAACTTCACGTCACCGGCCTGGTATTCCACCCCGTTGCGGTTGAGCATGGGACGGGTCTTGGCCACCCCGCCCTCCGTATAGGCATAGGCCGTCAGGGCCGCCACCGTCGTGGCATAGACCGGCATGTCGGGGTCGGTCTCGTAGCCGTAGAAGCTGTAGGGAGCCTCGCCCACGCGGGTCACGATTGTGGCGCCGTCCGACAGCTTGCTGACAAGGTTGTCGGCCGTTCCCAGCGAACCGACCGTATTGAAGAGGCGGGTCACATTGCCGCCCACAATCCACTTGAAGTCGCGGGTATAGACAGGAGCCACCTTGAGAGACACATCCAAGCCGTGACTGTTGATCTCGGCATCGTTGCTGTAGTGCAGGCCCGTGCCGTAGAGCGAAGACTCCACGCGTGTCATCAGCACATCGTAGGCATGGTTGTTGAAGTAGTTCACATCCAGATCGACCCGGTAGTCGAACAAGGAGGCGTTCAGGCCCGTATTGCTGCGGAGCACCTCTTCCCACTTGATGTTCGTGTTGGGCACGTTGCTGCGGACAATACCGGCAATATTCTGGTAGAGCCGGCTGCTGTAGTAGTACTTGCCGTAGTTGCTTGCGAAGCGGCTGTTGCCCGTTGTGCTGAAATCCGAATATACATCCAGGCGGTTCAGCCATTCAATCTCCTGAAGCTCGTCAAGATTGGCCAGCATCAAGGTGACGGAAGCTGCCGGGAACACGCCCATGCGCGCAGCATCCTTACCCGTCGAGGAAGCCCCGTCGGTCGAGATCATCACACTCACCTTCGCCAGGTCGGCATAGTTGGAGACACCCTGGAAATAGACGTTCATCCAGTTCCAGCGACTGCCGTAGCCCGAGAAGTAGCGGCCGATGTTCTGCACATCCGACAAGGTCTGGTAGAAGTCGTTGGCCGTGTTGCGTCCCACACCCATGTCTGCTTCGAAGCTGTTCATCATCATCTGCGTACCCATGCGGCCCGTCAGCCGAAGATCGCCGAAAGTATGGTTGTAGGAAGCATTCAGGGCGGCAAACCAGTTCAAGGTCTCGCTCACTCCCTGACGCACAATGTTGTTGCTCTGACCGAAAGTGTCGAACTGGGGCACGATGTCCTTGTTGTTGATGCCCGGCACGAAGATACCTTCCTGATCGTAGTTGTAGTAGAGACCCACCATACCGTTGAAGGCCCAGTCGTTGTTGGGTTTGTAGCTGAGTCGGGCATTCATGTTCACATCATACTGACGCATGTCGGCCGTCAGCGTGTTGATGATGGCCGTCGGGTTGCTCACAATGAAGTCGGTGTTGGTGTTGTTGCCGTAGTAATAGGAGGCATAGCTGTCGAGCAGCGAACCGTACATGTCGCTCTTGTAGGGGCTCAGCACCGGCGAGCGGCGATAGGCGGCCAGCAGCGGGTTGGTCTCGGGAATCATGCCCTGTTCCTGGTAGTTGCCGTCCAGATAGGCCAGACCGATAGAAGTGCCGATTTCGACTTTCTTGCTCACCAACACATTGGAGTTGATCTGGGCGTTGAAACGGTCCTGGGCCGTACGCTTGAGCGTTCCCTCGTCGTGCGAGTAGCCCACCGAGATGTCATACTTGGCGATAGCGTCACCGCCCTCCACCCGGATCAGGTGGTCGGTGGTGATACCCGACCGATAGAGCTCGTTCTGCCAGTCGGTATCGAAGTTGTACAGGTAGCTGTAGGCCTGGGTCGATTGGTCGGAATAAAGGAAGGGGAAATTGCTGAAGAAATCCGACATGTCGCTGTAGTAGGTCATGCCGATATCCGACAGATACGACTTGTACTGCGCGGCCGACATCATCGGGATGCGGTTGTTGTTCCAGTGATAGCCGAAACCGCCGTTGTAGGAGATCTTGGTGTTCATGTCGTCCGAGGTGGCCCCGTCGGTTTCGATCAGCAACACGCCGTTCGAGCCCAGCGAGCCGTAAAGGGCAGCCTCAGCCCCGCTGAGCAGGGTGATGTTCTGGATATCGTTCAGATTGTAAGCCTGGAACAGGCTGCGCGAATACCCCCCGATAAGCTGCGACTCATCGGCCGAAGGCATATAGGGCACGCCGTTGATGACAATCAGCGGACGGGCGTCCGCAGCCAGGGTGGTCAGACCATGCAGCAGGAAGGCGGCACCCTCGCCGGGCATACCGCTCTTCTGCGTCACCTGCAAACCGGCAAACTCACCCTGGATGGCCCGGTCGATGTTGCCGGCGCCCAGGGCGAAGTCCTTCTTGTTGAGATTGGCAGTAGCCGTCACGCTCGATTTCTCCTCGATGCGGTAAGGCAGCACGCTCGTTTCGGAATACTTGTAGGTGTCGGTCCCCAGCAGCACGATTCTAAGCGTCGAAGCCGCGCCCGTGCGGACCGTGCGGTTAAAGTAGCCGTCGGCCCAGACAAAGAGCTGGGTGCCGTCGGGCACATCGATCGCAAAGCGGCCTTGCTCGTCGGTCAGGACGCTCGACACACCCGAGGCAGAGATGACGGCATCCTGCAGGGCCTGTCCGTCGGCCGATACCACATAACCTTGGATTTCGCGCGCCATAAATGGCAGCGAGACCAATATCATAGCCAAAAATAACTGTATCTTTTTCATTACTCAGGACATTAATAGTTGTTCTTGTTGGGACGCAGGCACCAGTGATGATAGACAATACGGCTGCTGGTACCCGTGGTGCACTCACAGGTGATATAGAGCGGATAGGCCGTGTTGTTGCCCAGCAGGTCGGGCAATACCAACTCTTCGATGACGCAGCCGCCGTCGGTGTCGTAGTTGTTCTTCTTGCTGTGGTCGTAGCTGTCCTTCACTTCCTTGTAGCCTTCGGGCCAGGTATCGCTCTGGAAGGTGCCGCGGTCGTAGTGGAACTCCGTGGTCGAACCCACCGTGATGGTCGATGAGCCGAGTTCCTGACGGCTGTTGCCGAGCACGGCATACACCTTGATGTCGAAGGTCATGTTCAGATTCTGCATGAAGCCCATCGAGAAGCGATAGGTGCCCGGCGGAATGTTGTAGGGCACAACGTCCGAAACATTACCCTGATCGTCATACACGCAGTGAACCGTCTCCATGTTCATATTGAAGCCCAGGGAAGCATCGTCGCAATAGGCGCTCAGCGAATAACAGCCGTGCAGGGGCCAGACACCAGCCACGGGCGTCCAGGGAGCAACCTCTTCCTTAACCTCGATGGATTTCAGGTTGGTCATAGTGTAATACATGGTCTTCTGCTGGTCGGTGCAGTACTCCCAATTGCGATAGTAGTCCTTGATACGGTATATCAGCACATTGTTGGGGATATACAGTTCCCTCACTTCGTAGATGACGCCGTTGGACACATCGATGGGATGCTCGATATCGACATCCTGGGCTTCCATGCGCCACTGGCGGTCGTAGATCGACTTGAGGTCGAGGAAGGCCTCGTCGTCGTTGTCGACCAGGTCTGAGGGCGCATATTTAGTGCGGAAGAACGAGGCTTCCAGGATCCATCGCATGATGATGTCGCGGTCGCGCTCCAGGCCCCAGTTCTTGAGGCGGGCATTGGCATTGGCCAGGGCCGCGTTGATCACCTCGTTGGAGCAGAGGAACATGGTGGCCGTCAGCGATTCGCTGCTCAGGCTGAAGTTCTTGGCGTCGAAAAAGTCGTTGGTATAGATCCATACCGTGTCGTAGATGGTGTTGCCCGTAGCGTCCACACCGATGGCCTTGCTGTTCTTCTTGTCGAACTCCTTGCCGCCGGAAGCCAGCACCATGTCCTTGAACAGGCTGTATTCTTCGGGCAATTCGTTGATGTAGTCGTAGAGCGAGACCGGGGTGGCGATCATGGCATCCAGCTCGTAGATATAGCCGTCGGTCGTACGCACCACCCGGCTCACGGGCGAGCCGTTGAAGGTGATGTGGCTCAGGTCGCCCAGCAGGGCCAACGAGTCCATACCCACAGTGACAAACTTGTTGTGCCACATCAGGATGCGGTCGCCATTGTGAAGGTTGGCCGGCGATACGCTCATGTCGGTGACATGAGAGAAAGCAATATACTGGGCCTCCTCAGTCTCAGGCTCGACAAACTTGTCGTTAGACACTACCAGCAGTGTATAGAGCTGCGATTTGCCTTCCAGCTTGTCAAACACCCCGTTTTCTTTGAGGAAACCATACATCCGGCTCAGATCCGCCTGGGCAGGATCGCTCAGATAGGCCTCGGTCGAAACCGGCACATCGGCCAGCTGCTCGTTTTCAATGACCGTCTCTTCCGAGAAGTAATGGTCATCCCAGTTCTGTCCGCAGGACGTCAACAACAGGGCGCCTGCCGTCAGTACCGATAAAATGATAGCACTTGTTTTCATAGTCTTATTCTGCTATAGGGGTGAATTTGATGCAGTCAAACTGGAGACTGAACTTGCTGTTGGTGCTGGCCGTCGGGTCGAGCACCACGAAGCTGAACTCATGCGACGTCGTCGAGGTGAACTCCAGCTCGTCGTAAAGCACCGCCTCATACACACCGGCCGTCGAGTTGGTGGACGAGGTGTAGGGCGTGGCCGACTTGCGGTTCTCTCCGTCGAAAGTCATACGTATCATACCGCCGTTGCCGTCGGTCATCTTGCGCATGAAACTGTGGTCGCTCAAATAGACATATTGTATCTCCACTTTGTATTTGCCCCGGATGATGGTCGGGGTGGTCAGCGTGGCCGAGCCCATATAGCCCAGGTTGAAGACCAGACGGTCGCAGTTCACACAGTCTTTGAGGTTCTTCTTGCAGTTGACATAGGTCACGTAGGCATAGGTCGAACCGCCCACACCCGACTCAGACACCACATAGTTCACAGCGCCGCTCTTGGACACATCGACCTTGGTCTCCGAAGTGACGGGTTCGGCAGGCTGATAGGCAGCCGCACCGGCCTGTTCGATCACAGCGTTCTTGATCCCGATATAATCGGCCAGATCCCAGACCACCGTCACAGGATCGGGCTCCCAAACCGGCAGCCAGCTGTCGATGGGCTGCACATAGCCGTTCTTGCAGATCTGGTCGCCCTGTCCGTCGACAAAGCGGCCCGGCGTGGCCGAGACGTTGGGCAGGTTCAGGATCCAGTCCTGGTTGGTGGTGTCGGCCGTCACCATCACCACCTGGTCGGTGGCAGCCGTTTCCCAAATGCGGGTAGTGTCGCTGCCCGACATGCTGCGCAGGTCGTCCAGCGAATAGTTGTTCTTGAGAATATGATAGGCCACAAACTCGTTCAGGGCGTTACCCTCGGCCGTATAGTCGCTGCCGGCGCCCAGCTTGCCCACCAGGTCGGCCAGGCTGCCGACTCCGGCATTCGTAAAGACAGGATCGCTCACCGCCAGCACCGTGTAGGAGCGGCGGCTCACCGAGATGCCGCCCGTTTCCAGACGGGTCGTATCGTAGGCCGTGCGAAGGGCCTTGTCCCAACCCGTGGCATCGATGGCGGCGGTCATCACCTTATAGCTCCCATCGGCTTTCAGGCGGTCATAGACCGTTTCGACCAGGGGCACCATCACAGCGTCCACATAGTAAATCAGCGCATTGTAGGCATGGACACCCGATTCGATGGTATGGGCCGTGCCTCCGAACACAAACTGGCCGGCATTGACCGAGTCGATCTCGACCGAAATCTCATCGCCGCTCAGGTTGGTCAGCGTCGAGAGCATCTGCATGCCGCTCACCTGGATGGAGTCCAGCACAGTGTGGTGCATGATCAGCGCCCGGGCATACTCCCGGCCCAGGTCTTCGATGCCGCCGACACCCTTTTCCGTGTAGAAAGCGTTCACCGCATCATTGTCGGGCGCCAGGACCGTAAAGGCCTGAGTGGCCTGGTTCAGTGCGTTGTACAGATCGGCATAGCGCAGGATGGTGACCCACTCGCTGTAGTCTTCGTTGGCTTCCAAAGTCTTGGAGGCAGGATTGTCATCGAAGATCTGATAGACGCTGCCGACCTTGTCATCGCCGCAGGCACCCAGCAGGAGCAAGGCGCCGCAAAGCATGATACTGACAATATTCTTTTTCATATCTGTACTTATTTACTCGTTGAATAATACGGATTCTGCTCCAGCAGAGGATTGACAGAAATCTCGCTGTAAGGGATGGGCATGTACCAGGCATTCTCGTCCTGGAGCACCGATTTGATCCATTCATCCTTGGTGGTCTGGTTGCCCTCGATCACCTGGCTGATGAACTCGTTCTTGTACACACCGTCGCCGTTATCGTAACGGCCGTAACGCAAAAGGTTGTACCAGCGCTTGCCTTCGGCCAGGAACTCCATGTCCCACTCGTTCATCACGGCATCCAGCATCTCCTTCTCGTCACTGTCGGCCACGTTGATGGTCAAGGCGTCGAGGCAGGCCCGGCTGCGTATCTGGTTGATCAGGTCCAGGGCGGTGCCCCAGGCCTCCGCCCCACCCTTCATGATCAGGGCTTCGGCCTTGATGAGCATGACATCGGGCACACGGTAGAGGATATAGTTGGCATCTTCCGAGGGACGGGTGTTGCCGATATCCACAATGTCGGTGCCCTTGTATTTCCACACGCAGAAGTTGTTGGCCGTGGCATAGGTGTTCTGGTTGATGGCATCGGTCACGAAAGAGGCGAAGAGCATCCGTCCGATCCGGCCGTCGTCCAGGCCCAAGGCGGTGGCATTGACCGCTGCTTCGGCAGTCTCCGAAATGATCCTGTCGCTGGCATAGTCGGTATATTTCATGGTCGAGGCCGAGCTCACCGAGAACCAGCTGCCGAAGCTGTTGGTCTGGGCCAGGTTCTGTTCCCAGTTCAGTTCGAAGATACTCTCGTTGCTGTTGCCCGGGTAGAAAATCTCATACCATTGCGCCGGATTCTGGATGAAACGCGGACGGAAAGAAGTGTCGCCGTCGGGGATGTCCAGGATATAGTTGCAATAGGTGATGGCCTCGTCATAGTCGTGATTCCAGAGGCAGACATCGGCCATCAGGGCATACAGCGCCCACTTGGTGGCGCGGCCCTTGCTCTGCCAGCCGTAGCCGTCGGTGTCTTCATACACATCCTTGGCGGCGCCTGTGGCCAGGGCGTCCTTGACATCCTGCTTGATCTGGGCAATGATATCGGCCTCTTTCGACTTCGGAGTCATATAATCGGCGTCATCGTTGACGAAAGCCTCGACCACCAGCGGCACATCGCGGAAGTTCTTCACCAGGAGCAGGTAGCTCCAGGCACGCATAAACAAGGCCTCGCACAGATGCGATTTCATGACACTCTCGTAGTAGGTCTCGTCCTCGGTCATCACCGAGGGAGCATACTTGAGCACGCTGTTGGCCATACCGATCACCTTGTAGATGGACGAATAGGCGCAGATGCTGCTCGAAGGCGTCACATTGAAGTTCTGCAGATAGGCGTGGTTGGTGTTGGTCGAGTACAACATACCGCCCCGGACCTCGCCCCAGGCTATCATCGTGGGCACAGCCTGTCGCATGTAATAGTATCCGGAAGCAACCACAGCCTCGACATCCTCCTTGGATTTCCAATAGTTGTCGGTCACCTGTTCGTTGTTGGGCAGGATGTCCAGCCAACCGTTGCACGATGTCAGCGTCAAGGCCATCAAGCCTGCAAATACCGTATATATCAATTGTTTTTTCATACTCAAGCCCTCCCTTAGAAATTAATGTTGAAACCAACCGAGACACGCTTGGTGACAGGGGTCGAGGAATTGTCCTTGATCAGCGCCGTGGCCGACGAAGGAATCGACACTTCAGGATCCTGTCCGTTGTACTTGGTCCAGGTAAACAGGTCGTAGCCCGTGCAGAAGACCGACAGCGTGTTGATGTTGTACTTCTTCAACACCTCTCTCGGCACGCTGTACGACAGCGTCAGCGTCTTGAGTCGGACAAAAGAGGCATCCTCTACGAAGCGGTCGCTGCCCAGGTAGTTGTAGCCCATGCCGTAGAGGGCGCGGGGGATGTCGGTCGTAGCGGCGTCACCCTCGTTGCGCCAGCGGCTCAGCACAGCCGTACTCTGGTTGTTGGTGCCGTACATGCTCTCCAGATCCATACGCGCCTGGTTGATCACCTTCTGGCCCAGACGGCCGTAGAAGAAGGTGGTCAGCGTCCAGGGCTTGTACTTCAGGGTGAAGCCGGCACCGCCGATAAACTTCGGGTTGGAGTTGCCCAGATAGACGATATCGTATTCGTTGATCACACCGTCGTAGTTGATATCCTCATACTTGGCATCGCCCGGGAAGACGGTCGTGTTGCCGTTCTTCATCACGATGGGCCGGCCCTGGTAGTCGTACATCACCCGGCCCGACTCGTCGCGGGCCCAGGTCTCGTCGGTGTTGTCATAGACACCCTTGTAACGGTAGCCGTAGAACGATCCGATCGGGTCGCCTTCGACCACCCGCACGGCATAGGAGCCGTTGTTGAAGGTGTAGTTCTCCTCGTTCATGTTCACAGGCAGCTTCTCCACCTTGTTCTCGTTGTGGCTGAAGTTGCAGTTGAGCGAAAGCTTCAGGTCGCGGGTATTGATGGCGTCGTAGGTGAAGCGCAGTTCATAACCGCGGTTGCTCAGCTCGCCGCTGTTGAAGTACTTGATGGTGGTATAGCCCGTCGAAGAGGGGATGCTCACACCGCTCAGCAGCAAGTCGCTCGTGTATTTGTCATAAAGGTCGAAGGTCACACCCAGCTTGTTGAAGAAACGCAGGTCGGCACCATAGTTCCATTCGCGCGAAGTCTCCCATTTGAGGCGGTCCAGCTGGATACGCACCGGATAGATGGCCGACAGGCTCATGTACTCGCCCAGCGACTGGTAGGCGCCCAGATAGAGCGACGAACCCGACGGGGCGTTACCGCTCCAACCCAAGCTCACACGCAACTTGCCTTCGGTGAGCCAGCTGTCGTCGCCCTGGTCGCGGAAGAAAGGCTCCTCGTGGGCGTTCCACGCCAGACCGAAAGCCGGGAAGGTGCCAAAGCGCTCGCTCTTATCCATAGCCGAATTGCCTTCGCGGTTGAACGAGGCCTTGGCCACATAGCGGCGGTCGTAGGTATAGACCAACTGGCCGATGGAACGCATCGAACGCACCATCGAATAGCCCGATCCGCTGGTACGCACCACAGCGCCGGCCACCGGGTCGCTCAAATTGGGCGAAGCGTTGCCGCTCGTGGCGCTCGTGTAGCTGTAGTTCTCCGACTGGGAGGCATAGAACAGGATGGTTCCGACTATCGAATGGACATCGTCGAAGGTCTTGTTGTAAAGCAGTTTCTGCTCGCTCTGCAGCACCATGCGGTCGGTAAAGGCATCCGTACTCTGGTTGGCATAGGTGCTGGTCCAGAGCACGCCGGTGGCTTCCTGCGGGATGAACTTGCGGTTTTTGGTGGTACGCATGTTCATCGAGACATAGCCTTTGTAGATCAGCGAGAAGGGGAAGGTGTACTGGGCATTGAGCGTCATCTTCTCTTCACGCTGCATGGTGTTGTTGAAGCCCATGTGGGCCATGGCCACCGGATTGTAGTGGTAGGAACCGTTGAAAGCGCCCTGGAAGTCTTCCTCCTGACGGGAGAAATAGGTGGGCAGTTCCTCGCCCGTCACATCGTCGATGTAGTACGGGCTCTTGTTCGGCATCTTGCGCTGGGCCTCGGCACGCAAAGTCGAGATGGCGTTGGCCTCGCGCTCGGTCTGGGTCATGGTGAATTCGGTGTTCACCATGAGGCGCTCACTGAAGTCGTAGCGGATGTTGAATGCGGTGTTGAAGCGGTTCATGGCCGTGCCCACCGTCGTTCCCTGCTCGCGCAGATAGCCCAGCGAGAAACGGTAGGTGGCCTTGTCGCCGCCACCCGACAACGAGAAGCTGTTGTCGGAGGTGTAGGCGTTCTCGCGCACATAATCGAGCCACTTGGTGTTGACATTGTATTCGTCGAAATACTGCCAATCGCGCACGTAGTTGATGTCGTAGGTGTTGAACAGCAGGTTCAGTTCGTTGGTGGCACTCTGCAAGCCCTTGGCATTGGCGGCATTCCAGATGGCATCCTGCATCAGGGCCACGTACTGGTTGCCGTCGAGCAAGGGTATGGGTTCCGGCTCGAACTTGGCAATCAGCTTGCTGTTGAAGCTGAAGTTGGTCTTGCCCTTGGCACCGCGCTTGGTGGTGATGAGCAGCACACCGTTGGCACCCTTGGTGCCGTAGATGGCCGTGGCCGAAGCATCCTTCAACACCTCGATCGACTCGATGTCGCTCGGAGCGATGTTCAGCAGGGCGCCGAAGTCTTCTTCGTTGGCCGTGGCAAAATTGAAGTCGTCGTCGATTTCCGTGGAGTACGGGATACCGTTGACCACGATGAGCGGTTCGGAAGAGGCGTTCAGCGAGTTGACACCGCGGATGCGGATGGCACTGCGGGCACCCGGATCGCCGCCCACCACGATATCGACACCGGCCAACTGGCCCTGTAGGGCCTCGACGATGTCGGTGACAGGCGTTGTCTCGATGATCTCCGACATTTCGATTTTCTGGGTGGAAGCCGTCTGCTCGGTAAAGGAGACGCCCATTTCGTCACGGTCGATGCGTTTGGCCGTCAGCACCACGTCGCTCAAAGTCTTGACATCGGCTTCCATGGTGACATCCAGCACTTTCTGGCCTGTATAGTCGAAAGTGACGGTCTTCATACCGATGTAGGAGAAACGCACACGGGGGTTCTTCTCATAGGAAGGGATCACTATGCTGTATTTACCGTCCAGATTGGTGATGACACCGGTCATATAACGGTTGTTGGAACTGACCACCACAACATTGGCGCCGTAGATGGGTTCCTTGCGTCCGTCGAATATTTCCGTCACCGTACCTGTCAGGACCGTATTGTTCTGCGCTTGGAGGCCTGCCCCGAACGACAGTGCCAGCAATGCAACAATCAGATATCTATTTAGTTTCATACGGCAATTCGTTTAAAGCAGGATATCGTTAATCAAATGGAAAGCACCATCGCTGAAGGAGAAGGGCAAGGAATGGTACTTGGCCGTCTGGTAGAGGTCCACCTGCGGGCCTTCGGTGCCTTCCTTGTCGATGAAGTTCACTTTCAAAGTAGTCCCATCATCAGTAATCTTCAATTTATATGCGCCGAAAGTATCGAAAGTGCCCGACATGCCGCTGCCCGGATAGGGATAGACACTGAAGGGCGTCAGGTCGCTGGTCAGGAAATAGCTGCGCAGGTAGTTGGCCAGGGTGGCCTTGGTGGGCGTACCAGAGAGCTGGTAGGTATCGCTCACGCTGCAGCCGCTGCAACCGGGAATCTCCTTGATGCGGGCCTTGATGGCATCGTTGGTCGGCACGAAGGCGATGAAACGGGCATCTCCCATCACCACCTTCAAAGCCTGGCTTTCGACCAGTCCGGCCTTGGTCAGCAACTGGGAGAACAGGTAATAGGGATAAGTGTTGTCGTTGCAGACAGCCAGCGTGCGGTTCAGGCCCTCGTCGTCACCCGGCATGAACACCGAAGGACTGCTGTAGGTGTAGGCCGTGCCATTGTCCCACTGACCGCCGTTCGGAGCAGAGGCATCCTTTTCCAGGGGAGCGAAATCAAAGTAGATCTCGTCCGTATAGGTGGGATTGAGCTGCTTGTTGAAAAGCGCGCTGGTCGTAATCTTGCCATCGACCACATACCAGTAGTTGAAAGCCGTGTTGGTCTCGACCACCTTCGTGCCTGTGGCAGGCAGGCTCGAAGCCGAAGCCGACACGTTCATGTTGACCAGGCTGCGCAAGGCCGAACTGCTCATGGCCACATAGCTGGCATCCTCGCTCAGCACCTGCAGCTCATGACCGCCGGCGACAGTCTCGAAACGGATATTCGAGCCGCTGAACTGGGCCGTGTCGGGAATCAGGGCCACAAACTCGGAATTCTGCGAGGCCAGGGCCAGCACCAGGTCCGAACCGTCGAGCGCGTAGAGATAAGGCAGGAAGCGGGTCTCGCGGAAAGCACTGCCGATGACCGACGAGAAAATGGCCGGCGGGGTCATGTTGTCCATGCCATAGAGCGCCCCGTTGCAGCACATCTGCCGCCAGGTCACCTGGTCGGGATCGACATTGACCGGCGTGCCGAACACCGTCAGCACCTTTCCGTTCCTGATCTCCTCGGGGAAGGCGATGAAATCCTCGGCTCCGAAACTCTGGTAAATAAAGTAGCGCATGATGAGCGGATCCAGGTCCGAGAGGCTGTTGTAGCCGCTACCGGCCGTCCAGAACGAGGTGAAGAAATTGTCGATGGCATCGTTCGAGGGAGCAAACACATTGTAGCCCACCCGCGAGAGCGACGTCATGGAGCGGTAGTTCGACACGGGCCATTCGCAGGCGATGTTGACCAGTCCGGTATGGTTGTGCAGATAAATGTCCTCGCCATTGCCGAAGTCGGTGGTCAGCTCGGCGTCCTTCACATACTCGCTATATCCGTTGTAGAGGTTGAAGAACACCGAATAGTCCTCGTTGTTCTTCAGTTCGGTATAGATGGTCTCCAGCGGGCGGAGCACATGACTCACATGATAGAGATAGCCGTTGTCGGTAATGATCTGATCATCGTCTTTCACGGCAGCATTCGACACATTGAAGCCATCGGCCTTGCCGGCATGGCTGCTGCCTGTCCACGGAGTGCCCGGGAAGAAATATTCATAGTTGTAGGCCGGATCGATGCCCTTCGAAGCAAACAGCTGGGTATTGAACACCGGGATGAAACGCTCGAAATGATAGACCAGCACCGAGTCGGTTCCCGTCCACTCCTTGACGATGGGATCGCTGCTCTTGGTACGGAACTTGTAGTAGCAGCCGGCATTGACCATCCGTTCCTCGGCCGTGGCGGCATCGCCTTCCTCGGGTCGGAAGTTGACCAGGTTGTCCCAGCCGAAGGCATAGTACAACAAGTGGAAACCGATGAGCTTGGCCACCTCGTCGGGACGGGCGGCATACATCTCGTCGATGCTCTGATAGCCCTCCTGCTGCAGATAAACCTTGAAGGCATCGTCGTCGGGGGCCATCACCGTCAGGATGGATTTGCCCTTGACAATCGGGGCGTAGCCCGACAGGTCGATACCCCGTAGGAAGGACGTATAGTTGCCCTCCTGCTGGAGCACCTCATAGGCACTGCCTTTGAGCCAGTCTGGCACGGCATAGTGGGGATCCTTGGACAGATCGTCGCAGGAGAGCAGTCCCGCCACGCAGCCCATCAGCCCCAGAAGGCCGTAAAAGATAGTTTTCTTCTTCATGCTCAAGTCTGATAAAGTTGGTTAGTATTTCTGTGATAGTTATTTCCAGATTTTCTCGGTGCGGACACTGCCGTCGGCCCGCACGCTGCGGCGCAGCAGCATCTGACGGCCGCCCAGGGCCTCGGGTTCGGGCACTTCCTGACCGATCAGCGTATAGTAGCGCACCGACACCACGTCGGCCTCCACCCTGTCGAGGGCAGAATAGCTTTCGTTGCGGATATAGATGCGGCCGGAGGTCAGCAACTCCGACAAGTCCCATTTCAGTCCCTGACCGGGGACAGCCGGCTCGATATCGGTAAATCCGCCGCTCAAGGTCACTCCCGAGGGGATGGTGAATATGGTGAAGTAGCTGTTTTCGGGAATGTCGATGGTCACTTCGGTCATATCCAGCCGCAGTGTACCGCTCAAGGTGGAAGCCGCACCGAATTTGATGGTCGATGCCCGGTTCAGCGTCTCCTTGCGGTAGAGCGGCACCTCGACGATGCCTCCTTCGGCCACCGTGCAGCCGGCCGACAGGGTAAATACGTTGTTGCGGTTGAATACCGTATCGAATACGGCCACGACACCGCCGCTGGCCACCGTGACCTTGCCGGCCACCGTGCCTTTGCCGCAGAGCGTGGCACCGCTCTTGACCGTCACGGCCCCCGATCCGGCCAGCGAACCGTCCACAATCAGGCGGCCGCCGCTGACAGTGGTCGTACCCGAATGGACATTCTTGCCCGTGAGCCGCCAGTCGCCGCTGCCCACTTTTTCGACAGAGGTGGTGCCGTTATAGCCGCTGGCGCTGCAACGGTTGTCGATGACACCCGCAAAAGTCTCGTCGGTGTTGGCGCCGCCCACGATCCAGGTCATCTTCGAGCTGTTGGTGTTCTTGCTCGTCCCCGACAAAAACGTGCCTGCGCTTCCCGAAAGTCCGCCCAGATAGAGAGTGGCCGTCGTGCTCCAGCTCATCACCTGAGCCGTACCGCGCAGTTCGACCACGCCGTTGGGGATGCCCTTGCTGTTGTAGAGCATCAGCTGCGAACTGCCGGCCGAGTTCAGGCCGTTGGCGATGAGCCGGCCATAGAACTTGTCCCAGCTGCCGCGGATGTACTCACGCAGCCAGGTCACATCCCATTCCAGCGTGCCGGCACCGCTCACTTCGCTCATGATCGAGCAGTTGCGGTGGAAATGTATGTGCGAATAGCTGTCGTCTTCGACCTCGATGGGAAAATAGTAGGTGCCGTAGCGGTCGTCCTTGTCCTTGGTATAGAGCGTGCCGCCGGCCATCACCACCTTGTGCAGCCTGTTTTGCAGGCCGTCGATGATCTCGGCCCCCTCCATGTAGAGCTTGCCGCCTTCGGCGATTCTGGTAGCTCCCTCGTAAGAGAAGAAGTTGGCCGAACCGGCAGTGACCTGACCACCGGCCAACGTGATGCCGCCCGGGCCCTCCAGCACACCGTTCATGGTCACCGTCGAGCCGTTGACAATGTTGAATGCAGTATTCTGATAGACCTTGGCCGAGCGGTTGGTCGAGGCATTGCCACCGGCATACTGCCACTCGCCGCCGTCCCAGATCCAGTTCTGGGCAAACTCCTGCGAAGCACCGATACCCGAAGCCTCACCACCGTTCTTCAGCGAAGCGAAGCGCAAGATGCCGCCGTGCAGCACCGAGGCGCCCGTATAAGTATGGGCCGCCGAGCCCATGTCCAGAAGGCCCGTGCCGAACTTGTTGACCGAGCCTGTGCCATCCAAAGGCGCACCACTCAAGGTGACATCGCCCTCGTCGCCCACGACCACGGCCCCGGGCTCGAGCCCTTCGGCCAAGGCGATGCTCACCGCCTGCGAGGGCGCAATCAATACATTGTCACCTTTATTATATAGGTGTTCCTGCCAGTTGTCGGCAGTGAAATTCCAGTCGCCACCGTTTTCGGTCGCCCAGGTCACAGAAGGCGCATAGCCGGCCCACTCGATCATGGCCACCTGCTCGGGCTGGGTCTTGGCCGTCAGCACCGGCGTGTAGGCCGACCGCAGCTCCTCGCTGCCGTCCTCGAAATAGGCGCAAGCCCGCAGCTGATAGGCTGTGCCCGGCTGCAAATCGCCAATCACACAGCGCACCGAGCCCGTCGTGGCGCCGCAGGCACTCCCCGCAGCGCTGCCGTCGGTGCCCTTCAACCGGTAGTCGGCGGCCGCGATACGGCACACCTCCCTATACTGTCCGTCCTGCATCATCTCCACCACAAAACCGTCCTCGCCCTCGGTATAGTCGCGCCAGGTCAGCGTCAGGGAAGAAGGATTGGAAGCCTCGCACTCGAAGACAAAGGGAGCGCGCAGGAAAAACTGCCGGTCGTCTATGGTGATCGAATTGATGTAGTTCTCGATATTGGCATAGCCGTTGGCCGCTATGTTCATGGCATCGTCCACGGCCGGGTCGGTGCCGTTGGCCGTCTCCCAGGCATCGGGCATGCCGTCGCCATCGGTGTCCAGAGGCTTGGCGGGGCTCCATACCGTCCAGTCGGTGGGCACACCGATGGGCAGCTGGTCTTCGTAGGAGATCAGCTTGCCCTCCTTGCCAAACGAGCGCAATTCGTTGACGACATAGAAATCCACCGGATCGCGGTAGGGCAGGCTGGCACCCACCGTGGGCAGCAGGCTGTCGATCAGATCACGGCCGGGATAGGCCGGCAAGGCAGGATAATCGTAGGGCTGTGCCACGAAGGTGGGCGGCCCGGAATACTCGCTTTGCGAGATGGCCGCAGGGTTGTAGACCCCGTCACGGTTCTTGTCCTGCCAGTTGTCGGCGGCATAGATGTGGAAGTTGGCATTGCCGCCCGTAAAGGCGTTGCCCCCCACGGCCGGGCCGTTGATAAAGAGGTTGTTGGAGGCATTGCAATAGCTCAGCCCCTCAGAGTCGCCACCCATCAGGTAGCAGCCGTTCTTCCAGTTATAGACAATGTTGTTGACGTATTGGTTGGTACCTTTGATCTTATTGTTGCGTGTACTGTTGTCCACGTAGAGATTCCGATACAATGTAATATGGTCGGCCTGTATCAGTCCGCCGGCCGAATGCGACAGCAGTCCCTGGCTCATGATGGTGTTCTGGATGGTGATGTCACCCAGCGAGCCCTTGCCGTCCGAATTGATGCTGAAAGTCTCGTCCAGGCCCCAGCTCACACTGAGGTGGTCGAAAATCATGACTTGTCCGTTGGCTATGCCGGCCGCATCTTTGCCGGAATCGCCGTTCTTGCCCATGCGCAGGCGCAGGTAGCGGACGATGGTATTGTCGGCGCCCGAAAACGAGACACCGTTGCCATAGACAGTGATGCCCTCGCCGGGGGCCGTCTGTCCGGCTACATAAAGATTATTCTTGAAAACCAGCCTGCTTTTGAGATAGATGACACCCGAAACATCGAATACGACGATGCGGTTGGAAGAGCTCACCGCATCGCGCAACGAACCCGCGCCACTGTCGTTGAGGTTGGTCACATGATAGACCGAACCGCTGCGTCCGCCCACGGCATAACGGCCAAATCCCGTTGCGCCGGGAAATGCCAACTGTTCGGCCCGAAGGCCTCCAAAAACAACAAGCAGCGATATCATCGCCAATGACCATCTCTTCATCATCTCTTCATAATAGCGGCCGGCACTGACAGCAGACTGAAGGCAGACCCGGCCCGGTTAACAATGGGGAAAAGGAAAAGAAGGGAAGGCTCTCCCTTCGAGAGCCCTCCCTTACTTGGAAAGATTATCTGAACAGCACTTTTTCGACCTTGACAGCGCCGTTGGTAAAGATTGTCTTCACAATCGTGATACCCTGCTGCGACGGAGCAGCCAGACGCAGACCGGTCAAGCTGTAGAACTCGGTGCGCAGCACCTCGGCACCGGCTACGACAGCCTTCAGGCCGGCAGGTACATAAGCCTGCGAAACCGTACCGTTGTTGAGCAGCATGATGTCGTAGACGACGGCCTTGGTCGAACCACCGTAATGTTTCACGCGGACAAATACCTCGTCGGTGCCTTCATAGCTGGAGACATTGCGCACCAGGATACGCTGAACCGGCGGGAAGTACAGAGAATCGACAGCGGTCCAGTTCTCACCGTCGGCCGAAACCTCGACCTTCACATCGAACTCGGCGCTGCTGCCGTTGTTGTTGCCGTTGAAGACGATGATGTCGAACGGACCCTTATACTTCTTGGTCGTCTCGATCGAGCCGGTATAAGGCTCGCCGCTGATCTTGGCACCGAAGGTGATGTGGTAGTCACTCGGCTTGGTGATCAGGTCTTCGGCACGATAGACCATGTAGGCCGAAGTACCGGAATAGACCGTGCTGCCGGGCTGGGTGCTTTCCCAATAGAGGGTCTGGCCCTGAGTCTTGATGACCCAGTCGCTCGAATCGGCCGTGGCGGCGTTCTTGGCGTAATACTTGAAGTCGTTGTAGGTGTACTGGTAGCTCGTATCATTGGCAGCACCGACCAGCGTATCGATCTTGGCATAGATCGACATGGCGTTCTTCTGCATGTAGTAGGCCACCTTGCTGTTGCCACCGGCGGTTTCCCAATACCAGTCTTCCTTGTTGGCATTGAACCAGGCGATGGTGTCCAGACGGATGTTCGAGGCATTGACACCCTGGCTGGCGACAGCCTGCGAAACAGGAGCAGATGCCAGATAAGCGCCACCCGAAGCAAAAGCCGTAACGGTGACAGGCTCATAGACCGTGATCGAGCCGGCATAGACACCACTCTCGTCTTCCTTGGCAGAACCGGTGAAGTTGTAGTAGATGTCGGCATCGGCCGTTGTCTTGTGCAGCGTGATCACGCTGTAGCCTTCTTCCCACTTCAGGGTGATGATCGGGGTCTTGGCGATTCTCTTGACAGAGACGACAGCCTTGGCCACGGCACTGTTGTCAAATCCCTGCTTGACGGCGATAGCCTTGACCACGGTGCTGTCCTTGGTGATTCTGAAGGGAGCGCCATATTCCACGCTGGCCTCGGTGGGATCGGTCTCGTCCAGGGTGTAGTAGATCTTGGCATCGGCCGTGTTGCAAGCCAGAGTAACGGTGGTCACCTCGTCACCATATTCAAAACTGATGGACGGGGTGGCGCAAGGAGTCACGCCGCTCTTGGTGGCATAGACCATGTCGATGGCATTGTTGATGATCTGGATGGCATCGTCCGAGAGGTTGTTCTCGCCTTCGATACACATGGCGTCGCTCGACAGCGGGAGCAGGACATACATGTTCTTGGTGCCGTGACGGTGGATGGCGTTGTAGGTGCCCACCTTGGCCAGGACATCATCTTTTTCGAACAGCGAGCCGGCGCTTACCGTATAACCCTGTACCAGGTTTTTCTTGACGGTGGCAGGATCGGATTCGATAAACATGTTCACCTTGCCTTCAACAATCTCGACATCGGCAAAGAGAGGATCCTCCATAAAGGCAGAGTCGATGGTGATGGTAGCGATACCACCGTTGTCGGAAGCCTTGGTCGGGTTCTGACCGGCGCCCATGTTCCAGGCAGTGTTCTTGTAGAGGAAAGACTTGAAGTTGATCATCGGCACACGGTTGATCTTGCCGGCCACACCCTTGATGAAAGCGTGTCCGCTACCCATGGCTTCGCTGATCAGCACGATGTCAAAGTTCTCAAGAGCTTCCAGCGTATCGGTGTTGGCAGCCGTGAAGTCCTTGATATCGATGGCTACGGAGTTGACCTCGGCCACCTTGGTGTTGTTGAAGATCGGGTCGTCGTCGATACCGCAATAGCCGCTGTAGGAAGAGTCATACAGATAGGCAGCCGTAATTTCTTCCATGTCGATGGCAGCCTCGCCGGTCACATATTTGACGGCGTTGACGATGATCTTCTGACCGTTTTCGTTGACAGCCCAGATGTTGTCGCTCGACATACTGACAAGGATGTACTTGTAGTCACCGGCATTGGCGATCTCATGCACGCAGTTGTAGTCCGTGTCGCCCGACTTGGCATAACCCATCAGCTTGTCTGTCTCGGCAGCCAGCTGTGAATCGGCGATGATATTGGCCGTGGTGAAACCCTGGATACGGTTGCTCGACGGGGTCTTGTCGGGATCGTAGATATTGATGCAACCGTCGGTTTCCTTGACCAGACCGGCAAACAGCGGATGACTCTCGAAGCCGGGATAGATGTAGAAACCGTTGCACTTTTCACCGGGGTTGGCCGGAGCCGCCCAACTCCAGCGTCCGCTGGTGTAGTTGTAGGCCTTCATCGAGACGATTGGTACAGTTCCGACCAGTTTGACAAGGTTATTACTCAGTGTGGTATTACCCGAGATGGCTTCAGAAATAACCACACAGTCATAAGTACGCAGGGTCTCGTAGTCCGCTTCATTTCCGGAAGGACTGTCAAAGGGGGTCACCTCAAAATTGTCGCACAAGGCGGCATAGACGGGGTCCTGATCGAGCGTGTAACCGCCTTCGGCCAGACCATACTTGGCAGCATTACCGCTGTTGTAGCCGCTCGTATAAATAAAAGCGACACTCTTGGCATAAGTTGACCCCAAGGTCAGCACAGCCACCATGAAAAAGAGTAGAAGTCTTTTCATAATTGTTTGTTTAAAAGGTTAGTAATTAAATAGTTGGTTATAAATGATTTACAATCAAAATTCATTGTCAGGGCATCACCCGCAGGCCTTCCCACTGCACTTTCCAGCGGCCGTCCCGGGGGAAACCGGGCGCATAGCCTCCACGGCCGTTCACACCGGGTCGGCCTTCGGTGCCGTCCCAGCCGGCACACATCATGGCCACTGCCGTCAACAGACCGCCGTTGCCCGGCAGATACAGACGGAGCCGTCCATCCTGATAGTTGTGTCCGCTCACCAGATAGGTGTTGGTACGGCGGTCCATCAAGAGGGCATCGACTGCCTTGTCGGGCATGGAGAGGCGGGCGGCGCACATGGCCGTCATCGGATAGTCCCAGCCCCAGGTCTTACCCCAGTTCCAGTTGTCCCAGATCCAGTGGAAAGTGTTGGCCATGATGTCCTTGCGCACCAGACGTGAGGCAGGCATCATGCCCAGGGCGCCCAGCACGGCCATGTGGTCGGAGGTGAAGCGTGTGTCGATATAGGTGTCCAAGGCCGTCTCGGCAGCCAGATAGAGCTTGTCGTCGTTGTAGGCCAGGGGCGAGAGTTTGTCGAGGATGATCTCCCAATCCATGTTCTTGGGCATGCCCAGGCGCTGCCGCCAGAGTTGGGCGGTCTTGAGCGCATAATGGAAATAGGACAGTTCGAAAGGCGGGTTCACCGTCTCGCCGGCACGCAGGGTTTCCTGGGCCGGGATGGCCCCTTTGATCACATAACGGTCTTCCAGGCCGTCGTAATCGACAAAGGAAGCCAGGAAGTCGGCCGTCTCGAAGACCAGGTCCTTGTAGGTGTCCAGGATCTCCATGCTGTCGGGGTGGTTGCGGTAGATGAGCTCGGCCAGGTAGATGAAATGCGGCTGCTGCCACACCAGGAAGGAGCCCACTTTCGAGGGAGCCTCGGTGCCCGAAGGATCGGTCATCTTCATCCAGCGCAGGCCGCGGAAACCTTGCCGCTGGGCAATCTGCCGGGCAATGGGAGCCACCTCGCCATACCAGCCCATGCTGCGTTCCAGCAGGTCTTCCCTGCCCCAGAGGGCGAAATGGGCCCCGTGCCACCAATGCATTTCCAGGTGATACTTGCCATACCAGCTGTTGTAGGTCAGGCCGGTTTCCTGAGGCGGATACATGCCGGCACACTGGATGGCCGTCAAGTATTGCGACAACACCACACGGCGCTCCAGTTCGGGAGCGCGGGGATCGGTGCACTGCGAGAAATCGACGGCCCCGCCCCGCTGCCAGAACGACTGCCAGGCTTCGGCGGTAGCGGTGGCAAACCGGTCGAAATCGGTTTCAGGCGCATGGGCAAACACTTCCGGCCCGGTGGCAAACCAGGTCGAGAAGGCCAATTTGTCGCCCTTGGCGGTCAGATAGAAAGTATGAGGTTGGTCGGCGGCCGAGAAACTGGCTTCGCCCTGCCAGGCGATGCGCACATAGTAAACGTCCTCGTCCAGCCGGCGCTCCAGCAACACCGACTGCGCGTCGGCCTGCAAAAGACGGGTCTGGTGCCGGTCGGGATGCATCCAGTCGGTGGCGTCGTCGGCATGACCGCCCGTGGCATAGGGGAACGACCAGCGTATCTTGAGCTGCCCGGCAGGCAGCAGCGAAGAAGCCACCTCCGAAGCCACCATGTCGCAATCCTGCAGGCAGAGCGTACGGGTGGCGACTTCGGCACCGGCCACTTTGAAACGGCTGTCGATGACCCCCTTCCACATGTCCAGCCGCTGGTCGATGTCGCTCAGGGCTTCGGGACCCAGGATCCGGCCTTGGCCGTCGGTCATCTCCAGTCCGACATAGCCCAGGTGCAGCCGATGGGGATTCACGCGGAAATAATCGGCCGCCTGCTGCTGGCGTCCCCGCTCATTGAACTGTACGGCGTAGAGTTCGTCGCGGTCGCGGAAGCGATATACTTTCAAGGCCTCTTCGGGCCGATATCCGTTGACATTGGGAAAACTGTGCCAGCCCCATTGCGACTGGGTGCCCAGGGGGATGCCCAGGCGGTAGCGCTGCGGGAAGGA
>JAGDCW010000109.1 GCA_017958305.1 Bacteroidales bacterium
AATATTCTGGGGAGGGAAATCATCAAAACACACAAGAAATGAATTTTGTCGGAATCATTGTCGGGGCAGCCGTGTTCTTGAGCATCGGCCTCTGCCATCCGGCAGTCATCAAAATGGAGTATTACTGGGGAAAACAGAGCTGGTGGGTCTGGCTGCTGATGGGTCTGGCCTGCTGCGCCGTGTCGCTCTTCGTGCCTGACGACACGCTGTCCACCATCATCGGCGGCTTCGCCTTCTCCTGTCTTTGGGGCATCCTAGAGATGTTCATGCAGGAAAAGCGGGTGTTGCGCGGCTGGTTTCCCGAGAATCCGGCCCGGCACGACTATTACGAGGCTCGCCGCAAAGCCTCTCGCAACTGGCAAACAGACTGGCAAAAAGAGACTCAAGAAGGCAAGTGACCGGGCCGCTTGCCCAATCATTGGCTACTCTTCGCGGTACTGTGTGGGAGTCTGTCCGGTGTGGTTTTTGAAGAACCTGAAAAAGAATGACTGGCTGGGAAAATTAAGTCGGACCGAAATCTCCTTGATTGTCATGTCGGAATGGCGAAGCATATTCTTTGCATCCAGTATGAGCAGTTCACTGAGCCAGTCGTGCACCGAGCGGCCGCTCGTCTCCTTGACAATCTTGGAAAGATATTTCGGAGTGACGCACATCTTGTCGGCGTAATAGCCCGCCAGATGTTCGTGCGCATGATCGTTGACAGCCAGTTTGATGAACTGTTCCAACATCTGACGTTGGCGGCTGGTGCGCATCGGAGCCTCCATGTCCTGCCGCTGTTTGGAATCGGCCAGGAATCCCGCAAACTGATAGAAGACCGAGGAAACAAGCCCCCCGATGCTCTCTTTGAGAAACTGGGGATTGGTTTTGGTGATGTCGATTGCCAGGTTGACATATTTTTCCAGCATTCCTGTCTCGTCGGAAGAGAGATGTATGCATGGGTCGCGCAGCACATCCATGGCTTCGATCAGAAACTTGCTGGGGTTGATGCCGATGCCTGCAATAAAAGAGGAGGAGGCGCAGATAAGCGTGAGATGCAGATGGCAGTCTTCGGTGATCTTGACAATGTTGCCTGGTATGAAAAGCAGCAGGGTCCCGGCTGTTAGATGATAATCGGTCAGGTTCACGCTGCAATCCACAGATCCTTCTTCACAATAGGCGGCCACATAGCAGTCTATGCGGAACGGGTATTTCAGGTAGTTGAATTCGGGTTTCTCCTGCAAATGGGAGATAAAAAAGTCGTCGCCTATGCCGAGCAAAATGCCGGAGGGGATCATTTGCCTGATTTTGGAGGGCGTCAGGAGCGTCTCTGAATAAGGTGTCATCTTTGATCGCTTTGATATTGCTCCAAAAGTAATAATAAATCACATGTAGCCGTATCTATTTGTTTATTTTTTCGACCAAAAGATACAATCAGTGTTGAAAAAGACTACTTCTGAAACCTGTCACGGCACTAATTTTGCGGCGTTTTTTGAAAGGAGAAACAAATACACGACGATATGAAACAAATCAAAGTATTTCTTGGTATGGTTTGCCTGGTGGCATTCCTTGCGGCCGGCCCTTCCAAGGCTCAGACCGTACTGACGCTCGAGGAGTGCAGGGCCATGGCGCTCGAAAACAACAGCCAGTCAAAGGTGGCCAAGGAGAAGGTGGCTGCGGCCGAGTACGACAGCAAGGCCGCGTTTGCAAACTATCTGCCCAAAGTTTCCGCCACGGCCCTTTACCTGCACAACAGCGAAAACATCAACCTGATCAATGATGAACAACGTAATTCCCTGTCGAGCCTGGGCACATCGGTCGGCAACATCTCCGCTTCCTTGATGTTCGACGCGAAATTCCGCGACCTCTATCTCAATGACGAGACTGTGAGGAATACGGCCAATTACATCATCCAGAAAATGAAAGCCTCCGATGTCGAGGGTACGTTGAACCAACTGGGGCAGGGTATTTCGGACGATCTCACGCTCGATGTCCAGAATGTCTATGCGGGAGCCATCACGGTAGAGGAACCTCTCTATGCGGGCGGTAAGATACGCGCATACAACAAGATGGCCGACTATGCCAAGCAACTGGCCGAGACCCAGTTGAGCGGTGAGGACCAGAAGGTGATCGTGACCGTGGACGAGGCCTATTGGCAGATCGTCTCGATTGCCAACAAACTGCACCTGACCGAGCAGTATGTGGACCTGCTGCGCCAGATGGACCAGAATGTCGAGATAATGAAACAGGAAGGTGTGGCCACCGCTTCGGACCAACTCTCCGTGAGGGTGAAACTGAACGAGGCCGAGATGAGCCAGATCAAGGCCCAAAACGGACTGGCACTCTCCAAGATGCTGCTCTGCCAGCTATGCGGAATGCCGCTCGACTCGGAGATCATGCTCCGCGACGAGATGGAAGGGGCACTGGACATTTCTGCCGACACGGTCGTTTACACCCAGGAAGATCTCTATGAGAACCGTCCGGAGCTCAAAAGCCTCGAACTGGCCGTGAATATCTACGATATGAAATCCAGGATTGTCCGTGCCGACTACCTGTCCACCGTGGCGCTGATGGGCAACCTGCTGGTCACCAATCCCTCGGCCAGCAACGGATTTGTCAACGATTTCCATGCCATGTGGAACGTAGGCGTGGTGGCCAGGATCCCGGTGTTCCACTTCGGCGAGGGAATGAGCAAATACCGGCGCGCCAAATCGGATGTCCTTCTGACACAATACCAGTTGGAAGATGCCCGTGGCAAGGTTTCGCTGCAGGTCAACCAGTATGAGCGGAAGATCGCCGAAGCCGATTCACGGCTCCAGATGGCCCTCAAGAACATGGAGAACGCCGAGGAGAACCTGCGCGTGGCCAACATAGGATTCAAGGAGGGAGTGGTGGAGTCGTCGCTGGTGCTCGCCGCGCAGACGGCCTGGCTCCAGGCCCACTCCGAGGAAATAGACGCACGCATAGACCGCATCATGGCAACCGTCTATTTGCGTCAGGCAACAGGACAGCTCAGATGACACAAGCAAAACGATAAAAACATAAAGATATGGACAACAAGACTCAAAAAATGAACATTGCGCTGTCATTGACAGCGTTTGCAGTGGTTGTAGCGGTTGTTTGCGCGGTGGGCGTCTACACCTTCAACCATCGTGTCCCCGAGATTGTCCAGGGACAGGCCGAAGTGAGCGAATACCGTGTGTCGAGCAAGGTGCCCGGACGTATCCTGGAAATCAGGGTACACGAGGGCCAGCAGGTAAAGGTCGGCGACACACTGGCCATCCTGGACACTCCCGACATCAATGCCAAGCAGGCCCAGGCCGAGGCCGTACTGAGTGCGGCCACTGCCCAGAACGCCAAGGCTCAGAAGGGCGCCCGCGAGGAAGAGATCCAGGGAGCCTACGAGATCTGGCAGAAGGCCAAGGCCGGACTGGAAATCTATGAGAAATCCTACCGCCGTGTCGAGAATCTCTTCAAACAAGGTGTTGTGAGCGAACAGAAACGCGACGAGGCCAAGGCCCAGTACGATGCCGCTTATGCCACCGAGAAAGCGGCCAAGTCGCAGTATGACATGGCTGTGAACGGTGCCGAGAAGGAGGTCAAGGAGATGGCCGCCGCCCAGATGCGTCAGGCCGAGGGAGTCGTGGCCGAGGTCAATTCCTATATCGGCGAGGCTGTCCTGACCGCCTCGCTCGACGGTGAGGTGAGTGAGATCTTCCCCATGGTGGGCGAGCTGGTCGGTACCGGCGCTCCCATCATGAACGTAGCCGTCATGGACGACATGTGGGTTTCGTTCAACGTACGCGAAGACCTGCTTCAAGACTTGACCATGGGGGCCGTGCGCGACGCCTACGTACCCGCCCTGGACAAGACGGTCCCGGTCAAGGTGACCTATATCCGCGACCTGGGTTCATACGCTGCATGGAAAGCCACCAAGGCTAGCGGCCAGTACGACCTGAAGACCTTCGAGGTGCGTGCCGTACCGCAGGAGACCGTTGAGAACCTGCGCCCTGGAATGACGGTGATCATCGACCGTAAATAATAAGTGTCATGTCTCAAATGAAGCAAGGATTCTGGGCGATAGTCAGGCGTGAGATACTTCGCATGAGCTCGCGCCGGCTGTATGGGCTGAGCATGGTGCTTGCGCCGCTGTTCTGCTTCATCTTCTTTACCACCCTGATGAAAGAAGGCCTGCCGCAAGGTCTTCCCGCCGGAGTGGTCGATGAGGACAACACCACCGTGTCGAGGTCGATCCTGCGCAACCTGGACTCATATCAGCAAACTGAAATCATCAAGCAGTATGCCAGTTTTGCCGAGGCTCGCGAGGCGATGCAGAAAAATGAGATCTACGGATTCTTCTACATCCCCAAGGGCACTGAGCTCAAGGCCTCCAGCCAGCAGCAGCCCACCATCTCCATCTACACCAATGCCATTTACCTGATACCATCTTCACTGTTGTACCGCGACATGAAGACCATGGCGGTGATGGCCGCCGCGGCGGTGGGGCGTGAGGTCTTGTTTGCCAAAGGCGCCAACCTGGACCAGGCCATGGGATTCCTGCAGCCCATCCAGATGGACATGCACCCCCTGGGCAACCCCTGGCTCAACTACAACATCTACCTGAGTAACACCATGCTGCCCGCCGTGCTGGTGCTGATGGTGCTCCTGGTGACCTGTTTCTCGATACACACTGAGCTCAAGGACGGCACCGCCGGCGAGTGGCTCTCCATGGCCGATGACAGTATCCTCAAGGCCGTAAGCGCCAAGCTCTTCCCGCAAACCATGGTGTTCTCGCTTATGGCAGGGATCTATCTGGTACTCCTCTACGGCTGTCTGGGATTCCCCGCACACAACGGCTTCTGGCCCATGTTGCTGGCTGCAGAGATGCTCATTCTGGCATCGCAGGGATTCGCCGTGTTCATTGCATCGGCCATCCCCTCACTGCGCTGGTCACTAAGCCTTTGCACGCTCTGGGGCGTGCTCTCCATCCCCATCAGCGGATTCTCATTTCCTGTCATGGGTATGCCGGCACCGCTGCAGGCCCTCTCATACCTCTTCCCGCTCAGGTACTATTTCCTGATTTACGTGGATCAGGCCTTGAACGGCATCCCCATGGCCTATTCGGCATGGTTCTACACAGCCCTTCTGTGTTTCCTCGTCTTGCCGCTCCTGGATATCCGGATGCTCCGAAAGGCGGCCCATAAGTACACTTATCTTCCTTAAAAACAAATTGTTATGTGGTTTAGAGATCTTCTTGACGTGGCAGGAAAGGAACTCCGCAAGACGGTGTCGGATGTGGGTGTGCTGGTATTCTTCATCATCGTGCCGCTGTTGTATCCCTTGCTCTACGCCTATCTGTATGGCGGTGAAGTGGTGCGCGAGGTGCCTGTCGTGGCGGTCGATGACTGCCGCAGCACCGCCAGCCGCGAGTTCCTGCGCAAGAGCGACGCCACCCCCGACCTGAAGATAATATCGTACTGTTCGGATATGGAGGAGGCCCGTAATGTCGTGCACAACCATAAGGCCTACGGAATAATCCATATACCGTCCGAGTTTGAACGCTCCTTGGCCGATGGCCGGCAGGCAACCATCAACCTCTACTGCGACATGAGCGGACTGCTCTATTACAAAGCCCTGCTGAGCGGCTGCACCATGGTATCGCTCGATATGAACCGCGACATCCAGATGGTCCGCCTGTCAGGCATGTCGGACCGCGAAAAAGAGGTCATGACCATGCCCATAGAGAACGAGTACGTGACCATGTTCAACCCCGCCAACGGATTCCAGGCCTTCCTGATTCCCGCCGTGTTGATCCTGGTACTGCAGCAGACACTGGTCCTGGGCGTGGCCATGATGGCCGGCACCGAGCATGAGCGCCGCCGCAAGGGTGAACTTATTCTGGGCAATGAGTACTCAAATCCTATCACCGTACTGGGCGGCAAGGCTTTGGCTTATCTGTTGGTGTATGGTTTTACGTCCACCTACGTGCTTTGCCTGGTCCCCTGGTTCTTCCATATGCCCCAACTTTGGCATCTGCCCACCCTGATGGCATTCATAGTACCGTTCCTGCTGGCAAGCATCTTCTTTGCCATCAGCATATCGTTCTTTGTAAAAGACAGGGAATCCTGCTTCCTGCTGTTCGTGTTCATATCGGTCCCGCTCATATTCATGAGTGGCATATCCTGGCCTACCTCCAACATGCCTGCATTCTGGAAGGTTCTGGCGCAGATATTCCCCTCGACGCACGCCGTGAACGGGTTCGCCCGAATCAACACCGCCGGAGCCCTGCTGCAGGATGTACGTTATGAGTCGATCGCCCTCTGGATCCAGACCGCCGTCTATTTCATGACCTCGCTGCTTATCTACGAGCGTCTGTACCGTTCGGACAAGATGCCGGGCATGGAGTTTGTCATGGCCATGCGTAATCGCATGCGCAAGGATTTGCGTAAAGTCGAGCAGGAGCTCAAACATGAGATCCAGCGCGAACTCAAGGCCGTGGGCCGGAATTACAAAAAGAATTGATTTGCCCGTCGGGCCGCTTGTCACGGATGTCTGTTGTAGCAGCGGGCCACGATGGCTCCGCTAATGTTGTGCCACACGCTGAACAGCGCTCCGGGGATGGTGGCCATGGGATAGGCGGCAAAGTGCAGTGTGGCCAGCGACGACGCCAGCCCTGAATTCTGCATGCCCACCTCGATGCTGACGGCCTTGCGTTTGGCCGGATCGAGCTTCATCAACCGGCCGATGAGATAGCCCAGGGCCAGTCCGCAGACATTGTGCAGTATCACCACAAGGATGATGACCAGGCCCCCGGTGAGCAGTTTGTGGGCATTGGCCGAAATGATGATCAAGACAATGAGGCAGATGGCAATGGAGGACAGCGCGGGCAGATAGACGGTGGCTTTTTCCGTCTGGACGGGCCAGAACCGCTTGACTATGAGCCCCGCCACGATGGGCAGGATCACCACCCAGAGGATGCTCAGGAACATGGCCGCCACATCCACATCGACCGAGTGCCCGGCCAAAAGCAGCACCAGCAGGGGTGTGAGCAGGGGCGCCAGCAGGGTGGAGACGCCCGTCATTCCCACCGACAGCGCCACATCGCCCTTGGCCAGATAGGTGATGACGTTCGATGCCGTGCCCCCCGGGCAGCAGCCCACCAGCACCACACCCACCATGAGGGCCTCGTCCAGCGCGAACACCCGCGCGAGTGCCCAGGCCAGCAGCGGCATCACGGTAAACTGCGCCAGGCATCCCACCATCACATCGCGCGGCCGGCTGAACACGACCTTGAAATCGTCCCATTGGAGCGTAAGGCCCATTCCGAACATGATCACACCCAGCAGGGGGTTGATGACGGTGGGGCGGATTTGGCTGAACACATGGGGGAACATCAGCCCGATGACTGAGGCGAGCAGCACCAGGACTCCCATGTAGCGCGAAATCAGTTGACAAGCTTTTTTCATCGGCGGCTGTTATCTTATGGCATCCTGCACGACCAATCCGGAGAGCATGAAACCGAAGACGGCTGTGACATGGGCGATGGAGCCGTTGCCTTTGTCGTCGGGGTCGATGGGCATTTTGTTCTCCAGGAGCTCGTCGGAATAGACACACTGGAACTTGCGCCGAGGGAAGGCTTTGTCGTGCTTGAAGCGGTTGCGAAGCGCCCGGGCAAGCGGGTCGCCTGCGACTTCCCAGAACTCGGCGATGCGGATGCGTGTGGGGTCGATCTTCAGGGCGGCACCCATCGACGAGAAAAACCGGGCCTGGGTCTCGGTGGCCATCAGGATGAGCAATGCCTTGTCCTTGAGCGAGTCGATGGCATCGATGATATAGTCGTAGGTGTCCAACTCGAAGCTATCCGCCGTTTCGGCGGTGAAAACCTGCTGCATGGCGGTAATCTCTGCCGTAGGGTTGATGCTGAGCAGTCGCTCCTTGAGGACATCGACCTTGACCTGGCCCACGGTCTTCGTGGTGGCCATCAGCTGGCGGTTGATGTTCGTGATGCTTACGCGGTCGGAATCGACAATGGTCAATTGGCGGATGCCGGAACGAATCAGGCTCTCGGCACACCAGGAGCCTACGCCGCCCACACCGAATAGGATGACACGCTTCCCGGCGATGCGCTTCATGGCCTCGTCGCCCAGCAGGAGCTCCGCCCTGCGGAATATGTTTTGTTCCTCTATCATAAACTATCTCGTATGTTTGGATAATAGATATTCCCGCTCGTTGTCGGGAAACTTTTCGATGGCGTAGCGCAGCATGGTGCGTGGCATCGACTGGTAGCGTGGTAGGGATGGCTTGCTGGGTGTGGCCGGGTCGGTTGCAATATGAGGGTCGCAGCCTTGCAAATAGGCTTCCAGCGCGGCTTTGTCGCGTTTGCCGGCTTCGCGCAACAGCCAGCCGACGGCCTTGTGAATGAGGTCGTGAGGATGGTGCAGGAGGATGTCGGCGATGGCGAAGGTGTCGTCCAACTCTCCGCGGCGGACAAAGGCCATGGTGCTGACCATGGCGATACGCTGCTCCCAAAGCGTGCGGCCGTTGCGGGCCAATCGGTAGAGCAGTGATCGGTCTTTGTCAAGCAGCCATTCGCCCAGCAGGGCATAGCAACTCAGATCGACCAGGTCCCAATTGTTGATGCGGTCGGTATGAGCCAGATAGAAGTCGATGCAGGCCTGCTGCCGTGCCTTGTCCTTCTTCGAATGGGCAAACACTTGGATCAGCGAGAGCAGGGCGGCCAGACGGACTTCGTGGTACTGGCATGCGATGCACTCCTCCAAATCGTTGAAATCAAGCTCTTTCCAGCAGGCTTTGACCACCTCCCGCGTGACGGGTACTTTGATGCCCAGGAACTGGTCGCCGTAGCCGTATTGTCCCGGCCCGGTTTTGAAAAAACGGGAGAGCCCTGCCACCTGTCCGGGGTCGGAGCGACGCAACATTTCCGAATACAAGAGATTCATCGCGCAAAGATACTTTTTTTCTTGCCGTTCGGGGACTATTTCTGTTTTTCGGCCAGACGGATGAGCTTGTCGATGGCTTTGTCGAGCGACTCGGTGGGTTCGATGATGTTGTAGTCTTCCCAGAATTCGGGGTCTTTGAAATATTCCACGCTGTCGTAGAAGGCATCCTTGGCATCGAACGAATCGTGGCCTGTCAGGGGTACGGCACCTTCTGTCTGACGGCTCGTGACGGCCATCTCGCAGACGGCTGTAAACGAAGTGGAAAACAGCCGGCGCTTCCAGTCGCAGTTGAACCGCAGGGTGTTGCGCACATAGCTCAGGTACATTTTGCCCTGGTCTTCCTTGTACTGTACCAGACAAGACAGTTCCCGGGGCTTGAAACGGACACCGGCAGGCTTGCGTACCAACATGTTGCGGGTGGCCTTGCCGGCATCTCCCATGTCGAGCGACATCTCGATACGGGTGAAGGCCAGGCTTTCGCAGTCGATGTAGAAACGGCCGTGGTAGAGGGCATACTCGAGTGAGGCCGACGGGTAGAACTCCACCACGAACTGCGGACGGTCGCCGATCATGGCCGGGCCGCCCATGCGCATGCCGTAATTGTCCAACTCTTTGCTGTTGAGCAGGAAATCGATGTTCTTGACCAAATCCAGTTGTATGGCTTGCAACGGGCCGCCTGTGACTTTCAGGCTCAGTGTGTCGCCGTTTCTGCGGCTGAGCAGGCGACGCCCCTTGACGATGGCTGCCCGGTCCCGGCCGATGACACCCCGGTAATAGGCTGTCTTGTACATATCGACCAGTCCTTCGGCCACATAGACGTAATGCTGCCGTTTCATGGCTGTCTCCCGGTAGAAGGCATGCGACAGGGAAGGGTGGTTCTCATAGTTGTCCGGAATACTGGCAATCGCAGCCTCGACCAGCGACCGCGGATCTCCCATCCAGACGATGACATCCTTCAGGACGATGTTGGCCGGCATCAGCGAAATATGCAGTTTTTGCGGCGGTTTGGCCGGAATCTCCACGATGGCTTTTTGGTAGCCCAGATAGGAGACCTTCAGGGTGGCGGGCAAGCTTTCTATCTTTAGGGAGAAGACACCGTTGTCATTGGTGACCACCGTCACCCCTTCCAGGCTGTCGGTCACCAGGGCCATGGCCAGCGGGGCGCCTGTGACGGCGTCGAATACTTGTCCGTTGAGCACCACCTTTTGCGCCGACAGGCTGGCTGCGGCGGTCAGTAGCGCCACTGTCAGCAGCCTGGCCAGGTTGTGTTTCAGAAGGTACATGATAGTCATGGATTTGCGTTCTCGGCAAAGATACTCTTTTTTTGATAAAACGAAAACCTTTGTACCGCCGCCGGTCATTTCGCTTTAAAAAGAAAAGTGTTACATTTGTGGCGAGTCCAATTTGAAATGATATAGAGCAATGAAAACCGTTTTTTGTAAGATTGCCGGCATTCTTGCCGTCACAGTGTTGCTGGGCA
>JAGDCW010000110.1 GCA_017958305.1 Bacteroidales bacterium
CGCACCGATGAGTCGTGTGGCTGAGAACTTCTCCTGGTACTCGGACATGTCGATACGGGTCATCATGTTCTCGTCGTCAAACAGGTAGTCCGCGAGGGCTTTGGCGAGTTCGGTCTTGCCCACGCCGGTGCTGCCCAGGAAGATGAACGAACCGATGGGTCGCTTGGGATCCTGCAGTCCGGCCCGGCTGCGGCGCACGGCATCGGCGATGGCCGTGATGGCCTGGTCTTGTCCGATGACCCGGCGGTGCAGCTCCTCTTCGAGGTGGAGCAGCTTGTCGCGCTCGCTTTGCATCATCCTGCTCACGGGAATGCCCGTCCAGCGCGATACGACGTCGGCGATGTCCTCGGCATCGACTTCTTCCTTGATCATGCGATGGCCGTTTTGCTGCTGCTTGAGCTCTTCGCTCTCGCGGGCGATCTGCTCTTCGGCCTGGCGTATCTTGCCGTAGCGGATTTCGGCCACCCGGCCGTAGTTGCCTTCGCGTTCGGCCCGGTCGGCCTCGAAACGCAGCTGCTCGATGTCGCGTTTGAGCTGCTGGATATGGTCGATGTGCTGTTTTTCCTTTTCCCAGTCGCTGCGCATGCCGCTTTCCTTGTCGCGCAAGGATTTGAGCTCTTCGTCTATGTGTTGGAGCTTGAGTTCGTCCTTTTCACGCTTGATGGCGGCCCGTTCGATTTCGAGCTGGCGGATCCGGCGTACGGTCTCGTCGAGTTCTTCCGGCACGGAGTCCGACTGCAGACGCAGCCGGGCGGCGGCCTCGTCCATCAGGTCGATGGCCTTGTCGGGGAGGAAACGGTCGCTGATGTAACTCTGCGACAGTTGCACGGCGGCAATCACCGCCTCGTCTTTGATCCGGATGCGGTGGTGGTTCTCGTATTTTTCCTTCAAGCCCCTGAGGATGGAGATGGCGTCGGCTTCGTCGGGTTCATCGACCATGACGGGCTGGAACCTCCTTTCCAGGGCCTTGTCCTTCTCGAAATACTTTTGGTATTCGTTGAGGGTGGTGGCACCCACGGCTCTCAATTCGCCACGGGCCAGGGCGGGCTTCAGGATGTTGGCGGCATCCATAGCGCCTTCGCTGGCACCGGCGCCTACCAGGGTGTGGATTTCATCGATGAAAAGGATGATTTCGCCGTCGGCTTTGATGACTTCGCCAACGACGCCTTTGAGCCTTTCCTCGAATTCGCCTTTGTATTTGGCGCCTGCAATCAAGGCACCCATGTCCAGGGAATAGACTTGCTTGGTCTTCAGGTTCTCGGGTACGTCGCCCCGCACGATACGGTGGGCCAGCCCTTCGGCGATGGCCGTCTTGCCCGTACCTGGTTCACCGATCAGGATAGGGTTGTTCTTGGTTCTTCGGCTCAGGATCTGCAATATCCGCCGGATCTCCTCGTCACGGCCGATGACCGGGTCGAGCTTGCCGCTGCGGGCCCGCTCGTTCAGGTTGACGGCGAACTGGTCCAGGTTGGGATGCTGGCTTTGGCCTTGAGTCTGGTAATTGCGATAGTTGTTGTCCATATACTGTGTTCTCCTTTCTTGCTTTTTTTTGCCGCCCTTCTTCGGGCAGGCTTCCCTTGTGCTGCAAAAACCGCGCCTGCCCGTATTGCTGTGTCACATCGCCCGTCGGGCGTGCCTGTGAATTATGTAAGATGTCATTATGACAGATAATTAGCTTGTTTTAATGCCAGAATGACAGCGTATGATTTCGGGCGGGATTTTGCTATTGTCATTGTATTGAGTAATTTTGCGGAGTCCATTATAAAAATGCGTATGAAAAACCCATTCAAAAAACTGACGGTGGCTGTGATGCTGGCCCTGCCCATGTGGCTGTCGGCCCAGACCGATGTGAGCCTGTTCTGGCGCTCCGACAGCGTTCAACTCGGCGAAGTTTCCGTTGCCGACGGCGACCAATACCGTCGGATCGGCCATCACGGCCCGGCCATCGAAAACATGTACATGGCCTTGCGTATCTATTTCAACCACAGCGGTTCGATCGATGTCTATACCAAGAAGCAGCCCCAGTTGGAACTGGCCACGGCCCATTGGTATCCCACCGATGCAATGCAGGCGGCCGGCTATGGCTGTGACGAATACAAAGTCGGCTCGACCGTGGGCCTGGGTGGCTACAACCTTTGGGACGGCGAGCAGATTGTCAAGCTGACGGCCACCGAGGGTCGCGAAGTGCGCGTCAGGAAGGTCAAAGGCGGTGCCGTGGCCGAGATGCTGGCCAAGGGCGTGCCCTATCAGCAGAAAAAAGTCGATATCCTCATCCGTGTCACGATGAAGGACAATGAGCGCTGGGCCGTTGTCGAGGCCTTCTCGAAGAAGGGCGGCAAGGTGCAGTTTGTGACGGGCGTCAATTTCCACCCCGGCAAGCAGGCCTTCACCGACCAGGGACATATCGCCGTCTGGGGCCGTCATCCCGAGGATGTCTCCAAAAACCCGATCAACATCGGCGGCGGCATGGTCTATAAGCAGCGCACCGTGGCTCAGAAGAAGGTGACGGACGATGCCGTGGTGATCATCTCCCGGCCCACGAAGCACTACAAGACCAAGGTGGTCTCGGCCGGTGAAAAGGAGGCCGATCTGAACACGGCCGACAAGTTTATCCAATATGTCCAGCATCTGAAATATTGACACTATGGAAATAGCATCTATCGTGGCTGTCGCCCGCAACATTGCCATTGGCCGCAACAACGGCCTGCTGTGTCACCTGCCGGAGGATCTGAAGCATTTCAAGGCTGTCACCTCGGGTCATACGGTGATTATGGGCCGCAACACGTTTTTCTCGTTGCCCAAGGGGGCCCTGCCGCATCGTCGCAACATCGTGATGAGTCCCGACGAGGAACAGTTCCCGGGCTGCGAGACGGCGCATTCCTTTGCCGAGGTGATGACGCTGTGCCAAGGGGAAGACAAGATTTTCTTCATCGGCGGAGCCATGATCTACCGGCAGGCGATGGAATGGGTCAACTCGCTCTACATCACCTGGATCCATCACGATTTCGAGGCCGATGCCTTCTTCCCGGAAATTGATATGTCCGTGTGGAAGGAAGCCGAGCGCGAAGACCATTTCGAGGCCGAACCCTATCCTTATTCGTTTGTCCACTACGTAAAAAAAGAAGCATGATGAAAACATTGCGTCTGAGTCTGATGATGCTCTGCCTGTGCGGCAGTGCCGCGGTTGCCCTGGCCGAAGGTCCGGACATCTCGTTCAAGGAGAATGTCCACGATTTCGGCACGGTCAAGGAAGACGGCAAGGTAACCTGCACCTTCGAGTTTACCAATACGGGCGACATGCCCTTGGAAATCCAACGGGCCACTGCCAGCTGCGGCTGCACCACGCCCAGCTTTACCCGCGAGCCGGTGGCCCCGGGCCAGACGGGCCGCATCGAGGTGGCCTACAACACCGAGGGCCGTCCGGGCAACTTCAACAAGACCATCACGGTCTATAGCAACTCCATCCTGCATCCGACCTATTCGCTCAGTATCCGTGGGTCGGTCATTCCTCGTGAGAATTCTCCCGAATCGACCTATCCCAAGGCATTCGGGCTGTTGCGCCTGAAAACGACTGCCCTGGCCCTGGACGATGTCCGCATCGGCAGCATCGTCTCCCGGACCATCCCCATCTACAACACCAGCAACGACCGCACCATGACAATCAGTTTCAGCCAGGTACCCGCCCACATGAGGGTGTCGGTCTCCAACTCGCAGTTGCCGGCCGGCGGCATGGCCATTGTCACGGTCAACTACATCAGCACCGAGGCCAAGGATTTCGGTCACCGCGAAGACTGTTTCTACATTCATGGCAAAACGGCCACCGAGTCGTCGGGCAAGATCACGGTCACTGCCAATCTGGTGGAGGATTTTTCCAGTCTGCGGTCCAGCGGCAAACTGCCGGTGGCCAAATACTCGCGCAGCTCGGTCAGTTTCGGCGAGGTCAAGGCCGACGGGCCCCACACCACCGAGATTGTGCTGACCAACGAGGGCGAGGCTCCCTTGAAGATCCGCAAACTGAGCAGCCTGGTGCCGCAACTGTCTTTGAAATCGGACAAGAAGGAGATACAGCCGGGTAAGTCGGCTACCATCAAAATCGAACTGAATACCCAAGATCTGCAATCGGGCATCCGTTATTATGCGGAGGTGATCACCAACGATCCCGCCCAGCCTGTCAAGCGGATCGTGGTCAATGCCAACATCGTCCACTAATGCACCATCCCGAGAATGAGGAACAGTACCAGGGGCTGACGGTCAATTCCGGCGTAGAGCGCATGCCGGATGTCAATCCTTACCGGCGGCGGGTGAGCCGTCATGAATACACGGTGAGCGAATTTGTCGAAGGCATCCTCGCCGGCAACAAGGTGATCCTGAGCCAGGCTGTCACCATGATCGAGAGTTCGCTGCCCCGCCATCAGCAGATGGCCGCCGAAATCATCGAAAAATGTCTGCCCTATGCCGGCCATTCGGTGCGCTGGGGCATTACCGGCGTGCCTGGTGCGGGCAAGAGCACTTCCATCGAGGCTTTCGGCATGGAACTGTTGCGCCAGGGACGCAAGCTGGCCGTGCTGGCCATCGATCCGAGCAGCGAGCGCAGCAAGGGCAGTATCCTGGGCGACAAGACCCGCATGGAGCAGCTCTCCGTGCAGCCCGACGCCTTTATCCGGCCTTCCCCCTCGGGCGGTTCGCTGGGCGGTGTGGCCCGCAAGACGCGCGAAAGCATCGTGCTGTGCGAGGCGGCCGGTTTTGATACCATCTTTGTCGAGACCGTGGGGGTGGGCCAGTCGGAGACGGCTGTCCATTCGATGGTCGATTTCTTCCTGCTCATCCAGATTGCCGGGGCGGGCGACGAGTTGCAGGGCATCAAGCGCGGCATCATGGAGATGTCGGACGGCATTGCCATCAACAAGGCCGACGGCGACAATCTGCAGCGGGCCCTTTTGGCTGCGTCCAACTATCGCAACGCGCTCTTCCTGTTTCCCATGCCCGAATCGGGTGTCCGCCCCCAGGTGCTCACCTATTCGGCCAAGACACTGGACGGTGTCAAGGAGGTGATCAAGATGGTGGAGGACCATATTGCCCTGTGCCGCGAAAACGGTGCTTTCGAAGCCCGTCGCCGCCGTCAGGACAAATATTGGATGCAGGAGACCATCGACGAGGCCCTGCGCAACAATTTCTATCGCAATCCCCTGATCGAGTCGATGATGGAGGCCAAGCAGCAACAGGTGCTGGGCAGCGAAATCACGGCATTCCGTGCCGCTCAGGATTTGCTGGACACCTATTTCGACAGCCTGTCGAAAAAATAGATTTCTTCCGGAATTATGCTTTTGTGAGGGCCTCGATGCGGTCTCTCACCTGCTCCATGAGCCAGGTCGGCGTGGAAGTGGCCCCGCTGATGCCTATTCTCTCCTTGCCTTTGAACCAGTCGGCTTGCAGATCCTGCGGCCCCGACACGAAATACGAATCCGGGTTGGTGGCCTGGCAGGCCTTGAACAAGGCCTTGCCGTTGGAACTCTTGTCGTCGCTGACAAAGACCAGGCAGTCGTGGGCGGCGGCGAAACTCTGTACCTGGGGCAACCGGTTGGCAAACTGCCGGCAGATGGTGTCGTAGCTTTCGAAAGGAACGCCCGGCCTTATCCGCTCTTGAATCATGGCGATCAGGCGGTGGTAGTCTTGTTCCGACTTGGTGGTTTGGGAGAACAGCACCACGGGCCGGCCGAAATCCACCTGGTCGAGGTCTTCGGGCTTTTCGATGACAATGGCCGTGTCGCGGGTCTGCCCCACCAGCCCGTTCACTTCGGCGTGGCCGGCCTTGCCGAAGATGAGCAGCTGGGTCTCTGCCCCCCGGCTTTCGTACATGCGTTTGATGCGTTGCTGCAGGTGGAGCACCACCGGGCAGGTGGCGTCGATCACCTCGATGCGGTGTTGCCGGGCGGTTTCGTAGGTGGCGGGCGGCTCGCCGTGGGCGCGCAGCAGCAAACGGATGTCTTGCAAGCTGTCCAACTGGTCGCGGTTCACCGTCTGAAGGCCCTTGCGACGAAGGCGCTCCACCTCGGTCGAATTGTGGACGATGTCGCCCAGGCAGTACAACTGACGGTGCTGCGTCAACTGGTCTTCGGCCTTGCGGATGGCGTTGACCACCCCGCCGCAGAATCCCGAGTGCTTGTCTATCTCAACTGCGGCCATGGAGTACCTCCCCGACTTTTTCGTTCAACCAGGCATCCTGCTCTTCGAGCGTCATGAAGCTGTTGTCGAGCACCAGAGCGTCGGGCGCCTGGCGTAGCGGACTGACTGGACGGGTCAGGTCCATCTGGTCGCGCATCTCTATATTTTTCACGATCTCGTCGAAGCTGGCCTCCTGGCCCTTGGCCTTGAGCTCGTCGTAGCGGCGCTGCGCCCTGACGCGGGCCTGGGCCGTGACAAATATCTTGAGTTCGGCATCGGGCAACACCACTGTGCCTATGTCGCGACCGTCCATCACCGTGCCTTTGCGGGCGGCTATCTGCCGCTGGAGCAGGACCATCTTTTCGCGGACAGCCGGCACCTGGGCCACGATGCTTACCCCGTTCGATACGGCCATACCGCGGATCTGGCCCTCGACATTCTCCCCACCCAGGCAGACCTCGGACTGGCCCTGGCTGTTGCAGCAGAAGCAGATGTCGATCTCGTCCAGCCTGGCTTTCAGGGCTTCCTCGTCGAGCTGCCCATCGTGCAAGAGGCCCTCGCGCAGGGCATAAAGCGTGACGGCACGGTACATGGCGCCGGTATCTATATAGATGTACGACAGTCTTTTGGCCAGACTTTTGGCCATGGTGCTCTTGCCGCAGGATGAGTAGCCGTCGATGGCAATGGAGATTTTTCGGTCCATAGGGCTATTTGGTGGGTAATTGGGTGGAAAAGTTCATTTGCAGGCTGTTGCCCGACAAGTGATATTTGGCATAGGAGGCTCCCAGGCGCATTTTCTTGATCTGGAAGCTGAAGGCGGCCGAAAAGCCGCTCAGCATGGATCGTTGCTGGATGGCCAGCTGGTAGCGCCGCCCCGGATTGTAGCCCAGGGCCAGGTGAAGATTGTCGCCGGGCAGCAGTTCCACGCCCAGCAACAGGTGGCTCAGAATCTGCCTGAAGAGTTTCTCGTCCTGGATCCTGGATTGGCTGTCGTTGTCGTAGTGCGACGATGTCCAGCGGTCGAAACCCTGGGCGGTGAGCGACAGGCGGAAGGGGGCGTGCTCCAACTGCTTGCTCAGGCCTATCTGGACATCCCATGGAAGGCCTTCGTAGTGCTCGTCGTAGGCACTGAACTGAGAGCCCAGACTCTTGACGCTCAGTCCGGCCCAGAAGCCGTTCTCGGGTTTCATATAGTACACGCCCAGATCCACGGCCATGCCGACAGAGGTGTATTCATCCAGCAGGGAATAGACCAAGTGGGCGTTGATGCCGCCTCGCCAATACTCGTCCAGCAGGAAGGCGTAGCCTCCCGTGAAGGCCATGTCCTTGGCATGGACCTGCCCCAGTGAAACATTATGGTGGTCGTAGCCTTCGATCTGCCCGTAGTCCAGGTAGCGGGCCCCCGCCGTCCAGGCACTGTGGTCGTTGATACGGCGGCTGTAGGCGACATGACCGAAATGCACGTCGGCTATGTAGTTCATGTAGCCCAACGACAGGATATTAGTCTGGTCGGGACTGAGCAGGGCGGGGTTGTGGTAGAACAGGTCGGGGTCGGTCTCGGGACTGGCCACGGTGTTGCCGCCCAAGCCGGCGGCCACCGTCGCGACTGGCAGCCGGAGAAATTCATAGACGTAGGCTCCTGTCTCGGCCCGGGCCGTCAGACAGGACAGGCAAATCAGTGCTATGAATCGCAGTGTTTTCATCGGCGGATGCTTCCCCCCTTCCTTATAATAATGGACTATTTCAAGCTGCTGAGCAGCATATCGAGTTGCATCTCGCTGTCGATAAGCACCTGGCGGGGTTTGCTGCCCTCGGCCGGGCCGACGATGCCGGCTCCCTGCAACTGGTCCATGATGCGACCGGCCCGGTTGAAGCCAATGGAGAACTTGCGCTGGATATAGGAGGTGGAACCCTGCTGTTGGAGCACCACCAGGCGGGCGGCCTCCTCGAAGAGGGAGTCGCGTGCACCGCCATCCAGGTCGCCTATGGCACCTCCGCCACCTTCGGGAACATACTCGGGCAATTCGAAGGCATGGGGATAGCCTCGCTGGTCGGCGATGAAGTGGACCACTTCTTCCACTTCGGGCGTATCGACAAAGGTACATTGGATACGGGTCAGGTCGCTGCCCTGCGAGAAGAGGGCGTCGCCCTTGCCGATGAGTTGCTGGGCGCCGCTGGCATCCAGAATGGTGCGCGAGTCGATCTGCGAAGCGACGCGGAAGGCCAGGCGGGCCGGGAAGTTGGCCTTGATGGTGCCGGTGATGATGTTGGTCGTCGGGCGCTGGGTGGCGATGATCATGTGCATGCCCACGGCGCGGGCTTTCTGGGCAATGCGGGCGATGGGTAGTTCGATTTCCTTGCCGGCCGTCATGATCAGGTCGCCGAACTCATCGATGATGATGACGATGTAGGGCATGAAGTGGTGTCCCTTTTCGGGATTCAGCTTGCGCTGCTTGAACTTTTCGTTGTATTCCTTGATGTTGCGGCAGGTGGCCATGCTCAGCAGCCGGTAGCGGTCGTCCATCTCGACGGTGAGCGACTGCAGGGTCTGGATCACCTTGTCGGAATCGGTGATGATGGCTTTGCCGTCGCCGGGTATCTTGGCCAGATAGTAGTTCTCGATGTCTTTGTAGATGCTGAACTCGACCATTTTCGGATCGACCAGCACGATCTTGAGCTCGGCTGGGTGCTTCTTGTAGAGCAGCGAAGTGATGATGGCGTTCAAACCCACCGATTTGCCCTGACCGGTGGCACCGGCCACCAAAAGGTGGGGCATCTTGCACAGGTCGAAGGCGAACACTTCGTTCATGATGGTCTTGCCCAGCACGATGGGCAGGTCGTATTTGCTTTCCTGGAATTTCTTGGACTGGATCAGGCCGCGCATATAGACGACACTGGGATTGCGGCTCGGCACTTCGATGCCGATGGTGCCTTTGCCAGGGATGGGGGCGATGATGCGGATGCCCAGGGCCGAGAGGCTCAGGGCGATGTCGTTTTCGAGGCTCTTGATCTTGGAGATGCGGATGCCGGCTTCGGGAACGATTTCGTAAAGGGTGACGGTCGGACCCACGGTGGCATGGATGCTTTGGACGCGGATGCCGAAGCTCTGCAACACATCGAGGATCTTGTGCTGGTTCTCCTCGTGTTCGCGTCGATTGATGGTGGGGGCGTCGTCGTTGCCTTCCTTGAGCAGGCGGGCCGGCGGATTGCGGAAGCTGTGCAGGTCGGCTGTCGGGTCGTAGGGCCCCAGTTCCTTGAGGGCATCGTAATGATCGTCGGCGGTTGTGGATACGTTTACAGGCTCTTCGTCGCTGTCGGCAGGGGTGTCTTCGGCCTTGGCCACTTCGATGGTCGTCTCGATGCCCTCCTCGCCGGTAATGGTGATGGGCTCAGTCTTGACGGCAGGCTGGGGCTCAAGGGTTTCCGGCTCCGTTTCTGCGGCCGGTTCGGATTCGCGGTCGGCAGCCTCGCGCTCTTCGGCCTCGCGTTCGGCGGCCTCGCGTTCGGCGGCTTCACGCTCCTGCTCTTTGCGCCACTGCTTTTCTTCCCGGCGGGCGGCTCTCTTTTCTTTGAGGTCGTCGAGGAAGGACAGTTGCAATATTCTGCGAATAAAAGGAATGGTGTTCTGGAAAACAAAAATGAGGAAGATCACCAGTGTGACAACCAATATCAGGATGGTGCCCACGCTGCCGGCCTGCAGGCGCAGCCACTGGCTGATGTGCCAGCCGTAGGCGCCGCCCAGGAAGACGAGTTGCTGCTGGCCGGAGAAGAAGAAGCCGAAGAAGACCGATAGCCAGAAAAACATGAACAGGCAATAGACAAACCATTTGCCCAGCGAAACGGTCTTGACCCGCATCAGACGGAAGGAGGCCAGGAGGCCGTAGAAGGCCAGCAGAAGGGACGACACGCCGAACCATTTGTTCATGATGATGTTCGACAGCCAGGCGCCGAAAGTACCGGCCCAGTTGCCCGTCGGGGCGGCTCCTTTGAGCTGACCCAGGCTGAGGCTGCCCACAATGCTCTGGTCGGCGGCTCCGGTGAAGAAGAACGAGATGATCGCCACGCTCAGATAGAGCATCAATACCACCAGCGTCAGGCCCGTGATGAAGTAGGCTTTGTCGTTTTTGAGAATCTCGGTGAAATTGATTTCCCGGATTCTGTCTATCAGTGATTTCGTTCTTTTCTTCTTGGCTGTCATGATCGGCTTGCTTGGAGGTCGTTAATGGGGCTCCCGAAAAGGGAGGTGTCAATCGACAAAGATAGTGTTTTATTTTGGCAAATGTTTCACGTTTCCCGATGAATAATTTGTACTTTTGTACCCGTTTGAACAACCCCGACCAGCATCAGCGAACGGATGGACTATCAGCCGACCATCGACAAGGAATCTTTGCAGGACCTGCCCCTCGAGAAGTTTACGGGCCGCATACATCTTTATGAGGCCGACGCAATCCCGTCCGGGGTGGCCTCGGCCTGGCTGCGCGAGCCCTTGATGGGTTTCGACACCGAGTCCAAACCCGTGTTCGTGCGTGGAATGCACAGCCGGGTGTCACTCCTCCAGCTGGCCGGAGCGGACGATTGCTGGCTGATCCGGCTGGCCGGACATCCCTTTCCGCAAATCCTGGCCGATCTTTTCAACTCTCCCGATGTGACCAAGGTGGGGTTGTCGTCCAAGGACGATTTCCATCAACTCCGGGCTGTCTGTCCCGACTTCGCACCCCAGGGAGTGGTCGAGCTGCAGTCGATGGTCAAAGACTATGGCATCGAGGAGATGAGTTTGCAGAAGATTTATGCCATCTTGTTCGGTCGGCGGATTTCCAAGGCACAGCGTCTTTCCAACTGGGAGGCGGACGAACTCAGCGAGGCCCAACAGCAGTATGCCGCACTGGATGCCTGGGCTGTCAGGCAGATCTATCTCCGTCTGTTGGAAAAAATCTGATTTTTCCGGTGACTAGACTTGCATCAGGTCCCGGATGATTTCGTCCGAGACAAGCCAGCTGTCGGGATCGATGACAAGCCGGCCGCCTTCCAGGTGCATATTCCCTGCCTTTATCCACTTTTGCGCCGAGGCCAGGCAAGTGTCGTACAGGTCCTGGCCGAATGACTGGTGCAACTGCTCCAGGCAGATGCCTTCCAGACAGCGCAAACGTGTCATCACCAGTTCGTTGTAGCGCTCCTCAGGGTTGGGGTTGTCGTATTCCCGTTGAAAATCGTGCCTGAGATAGGCGGCCAGATCGGGGACATTCCAGCGGCGGCCGTGTCCGTCGAAACTATGGGCCGAGGGCCCCAAGCCCAGGTAGGGGCGCCCTTGCCAATAGGCCGAATTGTGCCGGGAACGGAAACCCGGCCGGGCGAAGTTGGACACTTCGTAATGCTCGTAACCGGCGGCTGTGAGCCGCTCGTGAAGCCGTCGGTACATGGCCGTGGAGAGCTCTTCGCCGGCTTCTTGCCAGCGGCCCTGCCGCAGGGAACGGTGAAGCGGCACTCCGGGCTCGAGGCTGAGCAGATAGGCTGAAATATGCTGCACGCCCAGGTCGAGCGCCTGCGACAGACTTTGGTCGAAACTCTCGAGGGTCTGTCCGGGCAGGGCCATCATCAGGTCGATGCTGATGTTGTCGTAACCATGCTCTTTGCAGCGTCTGACGGCATCTATGGCCTGTTGGGCCGTGTGTCGCCGGCCGATGAAGGCCAGTTCGCTGTCGATGAAACTCTGGATGCCGATGCTGAGGCGGTTGACGGGCAAGGAACCCAAGGCTTCCAGGTAGTCTTCCTTGAGGTCGTCGGGGTTGGCTTCCAAGGTAATCTCAGCCTCCGGCAGCAGTGTGAAGCTCTGGGTGATATGTTCGAAAATGCGGGCCAGTTGGGCGGCGCTAAGCAGTGAGGGCGTACCACCTCCGAAATAAACTGTCGTGAGCCGTGGCCGGCCCTCGGGCTTTGAGGTCAGAAACCTTCGGCTTTCGTCCATTTCGGCCAGCAGTGCCGTTACGTATTCGTCGCCGTGGTCACCGAATGCCCTGGAGTAGAAATCGCAGTAGGCGCATTTGCGCCGGCAAAAGGGAATGTGTATGTACAGGCCGGAAGTGTCCATCGGATTATTTTCCGGGCAAAGATATAATTATTGTTGCAGTTTACCTTCTTTATTACTAACTTGCGCCACTTTTTCGGGCCCTGCGCTTCAAAGCAACAATCTATACAATAACAATACGATTTATGAAGACTTATCAAACCTCTGAAATCAGAAACATCGCTATCATCGGTGCGTCTGGATCTGGAAAAACCACTCTCGCCGAAGCCATGCTTCTCGAGGGTGGAACCATCAAACGTCGCGGAACTGTCGAAGCCAAGAACACGGTTTGCGACTATTCCATGGTAGAACAGGAATATGGCTATTCCGTCTTTTCTACCCCGTTCTTTGTAGAATGGAACGGCAAAAAGCTCAATTTCATCGACTGCCCCGGTGCCGACGACTTTGTAGGCGGTGCCGTCACGGCGCTGAATGTCTCCGAAACGGCTGTCATCCTGGTCAATGGCCAGTATGGTCTGGACGGTGGCACGATGAATGCTTTCCGCAATGCCGAGACCTACAGCAAGCCTGTCGTGTTTGCCGTCAACCAGCTCGACCGCGACCAGATCGACTACGAAGCTGTTGTTGAACAGCTCCAAGCCGCCTACGGTGGCCAGGTGGTCAAGGTGCAGTATCCGGTCAATGCCGGCACCGGTTTCAACCAGGTGATCGACGTCCTGCTCATGAAGCGTCTCACTTGGAAGGCCGAAGGCGGCACGCCCGAGATCGACGACATCCCTGCCGACCAGCAGGCCAAGGCCGAAGAGCTGCATGCCGCCCTGGTGGAGGCTGCCGCCGAGAACGACGAGGCTCTGATGGAGAAATACTTCGAAGAAGGCGACCTGAGCATGGAGGATGTCCGCGAAGGTATCCGCAAGGGCTTGATTGCCCGTGGTATCTGCCCGGTATTCTGTGTCTCCGCCCAAAAAGACATGGGTGTCCGCCGTCTGATGGAATTCCTGGGAGATGTAGCTCCTTCGCCCGCCGATGTCGAAGCACTGAAGGACAGCGACGGCAAGGAAGTCCCCTACGACAGCAACAATGCCGCTGCCAGCATCTTCTTCTTCAAAACCACCGTCGAACCGCATATCGGTGAAGTCAACTACTTCAAGGTGATCAGCGGTACGCTGCACGAAGGCGACGACCTGGTCAACGCCGACCGTGGTTCCAAGGAGCGTCTGGCCCAGATTTTCTGCGCCTCCGGCTCGAACCGTACGCAGGTGACCGAACTGAAAGCCGGCGACCTGGGTGTCACCGTCAAGCTGAAAGACGTCAAGACGGGCAATACCCTCAATGGCAAGGGTGCCGACCACAAGTTCAACTTCATCAAATATCCCGATCCCAAGTATCGTCGTGCCGTCAAGCCGGTCAACGAGGCTGATATGGAAAAAATGATGTCCATCATGAACCGTATCCGCGAAGAGGATCCCACCTATATCATCGAACAGTCGAGAGAACTCAAGCAGACCATCCTGCACGGTCAGGGTGAGTTCCACCTGCGCACGCTCAAGTGGACGGTCGAAAACCAGGACAAGCTGCCCATCGAATTCCTCGAGCCCAAGATTCCCTATCGCGAGACCATTACCAAGGCTGCCCGTGCCGACTACCGTCACAAGAAGCAGTCGGGTGGTTCGGGCCAGTTCGGCGAGGTTCACCTCATCATCGAACCTTACACCGAAGGCATGCCCAATCCCGATGTCTTCCGCTTTGGCAACCAGGAATTCAAGATGAGTGTCAAGGGTGTGGACGAATTTCCGCTGGAATGGGGCGGCAAGCTGGTCTTCGTGAACAGTATTGTCGGCGGTGCCATCGACGCCCGCTTCATCCCCGCCATACAGAAGGGTATCATGCAGCGCATGGAACAGGGCCCGCTCACGGGTTCCTACGCCCGCGACATCCGCGTCATTGTCTATGATGGTAAGATGCACCCGGTCGATTCCAATGAAATCTCCTTCATGCTGGCCGGCCGCAACGCCTTCAGCCAGGCCTTCAAGGAGGCTGGTCCCAAGGTGCTCGAGCCGATTTACGATGTCGAGGTGCTGGTCCCCAGCGACCGCATGGGTGATGTCATGAGCGACCTGCAGGGCCGTCGTGCCATGATCATGGGTATGCACAGCGAAAAGGGACTGGAGAAACTCTCCGCCAAGGTTCCTTTGAAAGAGATGTCCGACTATTCGACCTCTCTGAGCTCGATTTCGGGCGGCCGTGCTTCCTTCACCATGAAGTTTGCTTCCTACGAACTGGTTCCGGCCGATGTCCAGGACAAACTCCTGAAGGAATACGAAGCCCAGCAGCAAGACAAGGAATAAGGAATTTTTTCTTGATATTAAGTAAAAGGGTATGGCTATCAATGTCATACCCTTTTTTCGTTTATTACGAATTCTGCTTCCATTTGCTGTCAATTGTGAATTAACATTTTTGTTTTGATTAAATCTCTTTTATGGCTTAGAAATATAAAATCCATCGCTTATATTTGCGACATGAAAAAGAAAACCATTTGGGCGTTGATTGCTCTGCTTACTGTCACCTTTGTGGCTTTGATCGGTTTGCAGATTGTCTATGTGTCCTCGCTGATCTCTATCCAGACCGAGGCCTTCGACGATGCCGTCCAGCGCAGTCTGGCCCAGGTCTCTTATTTGCTGGAGCGTGACGAGTCCCGTCGTTACTTGGAAAAGGAGCTGAGTGACCGCGACCGGGAAATGCTTTCCATCCGTTCCTCGGCCTACGTGCTGGCCATGACCAGGAAGAACCATGGTTTGACCGATCCTTCCCGCCTGATGCCTCCGACGCTGGAGTACCATTCGGCCATCTGGCAGCCTGACATGTCCTCGACAGATGCAGCCAAGGAAGAGGACGCTGAAAACGCCATTGATGAAAAAGTATTGAAAGAGCGCTATCTCAGCCAGCAGGATCTGTTAAACAATGTAGTCTTGGAAATCCTCTACCAGGCCAGTTCCTCGCCGCTTTCACAACGGATTAATTATAAAAAATTAGAAGATTACCTTCGCTCCGAGATGATGGAAAACGGGCTGGATGCAGTGCCTTTCCATTATCAAGTGGTGGACAAGGACGGCGAGGTGGTCCATGCCAGTGAGAACATTCCCGAGCAGGTGGGGCTTCCCGATTATGTCGAATTGCTCTTCCCGAACGACCTGGGCGACACCCGTGCGATGCTCTACCTTTATATACCGTCGCGCAAAGGCTATATCCGCAATCCCCTGATGACCTTCATCCCGACGGTCATCCTCAGCCTGATTTTGTCCTTGACGGCCATCTTCGTGGTCTCGACCCTCTGGCGCCAGCGCAAGTTGTCGGACATGAAGAACGATTTCATCAGTAACATGACCCATGAGCTCAAGACGCCGGTTTCGAGCATCCTGTTGGCTTCCCAGATGCTGAACGACAAGGATGTGCAACGCCCGGCCTCGGCCAACGAACATATAATCAGTGTGATTTCGGACGAGAGCAAGCGCCTGAACCTTCTGATCGAAAAGGTGCTGCAACTGTCCATGTTCGATCAGACACGCCACGCTTCCAACAAGATGGCCGAACTGGACATGAACCAGATTATCCGTACCGTGGCCGACACCTTCACCTTGAAGGTCGAGCAGTCGGGGGGGCGCCTGGAAACAAACCTTCAGGCCGAAAACGCCTTGGTGTTCGGTGATGAAATGAATTTGACCAACGTTGTCTTCAATTTGCTTGACAATGCATACAAATACCGCGAGCCCAACAGGCCGTTGCTGTTGAAAGTGTCCACGGCCTGGCTGCAGGATGTGTTGGAGATCAGGGTCAGCGACAACGGCATCGGCATCCGCAAGGATGATCGTCGAAAGATATTCGACCGGTTCTTCCGGGTGTCATCGGGCAATGTGCACAATGTCAAAGGCTTCGGCCTGGGCCTGGCCTATGTCCACCAGGTTATCCGCCAGCATGACGGCGACATCCGCGTGGAAAGCGAATTCGGAAAAGGAACTACTTTCATTATACATTTACCTCTTATCTAAAATTTACAACTATGACCGAAGAAAAACTTCAACTGATGTTGTGCGAGGACGACGGAAACCTGGGTTTCCTGTTGTGTGAGTATCTGCAGGCAAAGGGCTACGGTGTGGACCTGCTGCTTGACGGCGAACAAGGCTACAAAGCTTTCCAGAAAACCAAGTACGACCTATGCATCCTGGACATCATGATGCCCAAGAAGGATGGTTTCACCCTGGCTCAGGAGATTCACATGATGAACTCCGAAGTGCCCATCATTTTCTTGACCGCCAAGAATATGAAGGAAGATATCCTGAATGGTTTCAAACTGGGTTGCGACGACTATCTGACCAAACCTTTCAGCATGGAAGAGCTGCTGTTCCGTATCGAGGCCATCATGCGTCGTGTCAGGGGCAAGAAGACCAGGGAAGTCACCTTCTACCAGATCGGCAACTTCTCGTTCGACGTACCCAAGCAGCTGCTCACGCTCAAAGATGGTCCGACAACCCGTCTCACCACCAAGGAATGCGAACTGCTCACCCTGCTCTGCAGCCATCAGAACCAGATTCTGGAGCGTAACTACGCCCTGATGACCATCTGGGGAGAGAATTCCTACTTCAATGCCCGCAGCATGGATGTCTATATCACCAAACTGCGCAAACACCTGAAGGATGATCCGGGTATCCAGATCATGAACATCCACGGCAAGGGCTACAAACTGGTGGCTCCGCGTGGTGAGAATGGAGAGTATTGATCGTTTGCCACACAAAAATGAGAATCCGCCGGAGGAGCAGCTGCTTCTTCGGCGGATTTCTTATATGCGGATTGACCCGGACTAGCGGATCTGTTTCTCGACCTGGACTTTGCCGTCAGACCAGACGGTCTTGCACAGGACAAGCTGCCGGCGGCCGGTATTGTCGTCGAGGCTGATGCGGCGGCCGGTCAGATCGTAGTACTCCGTGGCCAGGAGCACGGCATTGCCCATAGTGGTCTGATGCAGTGCGGTGGCATAGTCGGACAGGTTGCCGCGGCCACCCCATTCGTTGACGGCCAGCACCTGATAGCGGGCATTGGCATCGTCGGCGGTATAGCTGGTCTCGGTGGTGAAGCAGACAAAGTCGCCGTTCGTGCGCACTTCGGAGCAGATGGCACAGGGAACAGCTTCCCACTTGACGGTGGTGCCGCCCACCAGATTGAGCACGGGGGCAGGCAGCCGCTCGGCCATCAGGTCGGGCCGCCAGCCGTCACTGGCAGGAATGACACGATTGAAAGTGTACTGTGCGGCTTCCTCGTCGGAGATGTATTGCTTGGCATAGCCTTGGACGGTGTCGCCTACGTCCCTGAGATACCAGTACCAGTTGTTGCGCTGGCTCAGATCGACCATCTCACCGTTGGCATAGTGGGTGTGCCAATCGGCAAAGATGATGGGGATGGCGTTGCCGAAGTGGCTGTCCCAACCTTCAGGACGCAAATAGATTTTATCGTCCAATTCCAGATTGATGAATACAGTCTTGGGGGAGGCAATCCAGGCACGACCCAGGTAGATGGAGTCGCCGGCCACCTCGGATGTCAGGCGACAGTCTTTGAAGACATAGCCCCAAGTGGTGCCACTATGCGAGGGAGCCACGATCCAGCCGGCTTCTTCGGTGGGCTTGTGGTTCTTGATGATGTTGATTTGACAGTTTTCGAAGAAGGCGTCGCCGTCACCATAGATGAAATCGACATTGCCTTCGATGTAGCAGTCCTTGATGTACTGGCGGCTGCCGTCCCCGTCGGGGGTGCGCCAGGTGTCCTGATAGCTCAGGGCGCGGCAGTGATAGAAGGCGGTGCGGTCTTTCAGACAGCGGATGGCCAGGGCCTGGGGATAGTCGCGGTCTTCCGAACCCCAGCGGTTGTTGTAGGTGATGTTCTCGCTGTAGAAGTTCTTGGCGTCGATGTAGGCCATGGGATCCTGCCCTTGCGAGTTCTTCACCCGGCCGGTGGCAAACTGATCGACATAGGCTTTCCACTGGGCTACGAATTCAGGATCTCTCGAGCCGGTATAGCCGCCATCGACCAGAAAGTCGCAGCAGATCTTTTCCTGGATGACAGTACTGTCGACATCTTCCCCGATCAGATGGATGTAGGGCTTGGAGGAGGGGATGCGCAATACACCGTTATAGACACCCTTGCGGACAAAAATGAGCCAGGGCTTGGTCTGGTTTTCAGGTGCCTTGTTGATTGCCTCCTGCACACTGGTGTAGTCACCGCTGCCGTCGGGGGCGACGATGGCGTCGAACAGCCGGGCCTCGGGCTGGGTGCGGGCCTTGGTGGTAAAGCTGAACCTTACCTCGGGCGAAGCATTGGCCGTGTTGCCTTTCTCAGAGAAGGCAGCGGCCGGCGCCACGAAGGTATAGGTGGTGGAATAGTCCAGACAGGGCAGGATGAAGGTGGCCATCTTGTTGGCGATGGAGGGCGTCAACGCCTCTCCGTTCAGCGTGCAGCCGCCATTCAGGACTTCGATGTTTTTGTCGAACATCACGATGACACGGGCATTGATATCGACATTGACCGATCCGTCGGTCGGGACGATGCGCGTGGTGCTGAGCGTGGCCTGGAGCGTAGGCAGCAGGACCAGCAGTGACAGAAACAGAGTAAAGATTCTTTTCATATCAGTTGTTGTTTAAATCGTCGGTTTTCAGATCCCATTTCACCCAATAGTCGCCAGCCAGGATGGCCGAACGGACCTTTTCGTAGTAGGGCGTGTTCTTGTATTTGTCGGCGATGCGATCGACCACGGCAGCGGCGCCATAGCGCTCGGCCATGCGGCATACATAGGCATAGGCCCGGCCTTCACCGGCATACTCCGACAGGGCTTCGTCCATGATGAGCAGGTCGTATTCGCGCATGCGGGCGGCCTCGTCGAAGGTTTCGTCCTTGCTGTTGTGATACAGGCCGTCGGGATAGGTGCTCTTGGTCTTGGTGAGCCAGTCGTAGATACCCATCGGGAAATCGTGGGTGTTGCCGTAGGCACAGGAGGCTACGCCGATATCGCCATAACCGCCGCCGGGGCAGAACCAGGAATTGTATTCGAAAGCCCAGTACGAGGGCAGGGTCTTGTCGGCAAATTCGTTGGTCACACCGTTGTTCATGATCACTTCGGCCTGGTGCCAGTTGCCCAGATGGTTTTCGGCTTCGGCCAGGTAGAAATGGTAGTCGTGGCCGCGGAACAGGGGGATGACGGGCTGGATCTCCACAATGCGGGTACGCAGCCACTCGCCGCGGTGATAGTAATACTTGCAGAAGCAGGTGTCACCGTCGATGATGTCCATATTGTTGCGCTGGGTCAGGCTGCGCAGGTCGGACTGGTTGTATTTGCCAATGGCGTAGTTTGAAGGTCGCAGATAGTACTTGCCGGGCGTACGCGGGCAGAAATACTCGATGATGTGGTTGGTCTGGTGATGTTCGTAATCGTACATGATGCCGGTAATCACCTGGTAGAAGTTGGTGAAGTTGCTGGCATTGTACAGTTCGTTGTAGAACATACGGTAGTATTCGGTGGCATACAGGTTGTCGGCACCCGTGCGGATCGGGATGTTGCAGGCGTAGCGCCAGTCGTTGTAGGCCACTTCGATGCCATCGTTGATGGTGCCCTGATGCACTTTGTAGAGGTATTTGATCACCGTGTCGCGCACCCAGAGATAGTCTTCGGGATTGCCCCGCCACAGCAGCAGCTCGCAGCGCAGCGTCAGGTAAGGCGGAATCATGTACTGCCAGTGGGTGTAGTTGTCGGTGACGTCCTCTTCGTTGATCCAGGCGGCCCAGTCCATGATGAGCTGGGAGGAGATGTTCTGGTCGCGATAGAGCACCAGGCCTTTGTCGAGCAGGTCGAGGCACTTGTCCACCAACTGGCTCATATTGCAAAGGGTAAAGGTCTCGCTGTCGCTCAGCTCTTTTTTCTCTTCCAGCGGGTCGTCAAACCAGACGGCCTGTCCGTAGATGGAGCCCATTTTCAGGTAGGCCCAGACTTTCAGACGGATGGTGCTGCTGATGAGGGCATTGAAATGGTTGATGGCCTTTTCGTCCATGTTTTCACCCGTTTTTTCCCGATAGGCCTTCATCTTGTCGATATAGTCGTTGCAGGCAATGACAATGGCATAATAGGGGGCGGGATCGGCATAGGAGTTGCCGTCGGTGGGATCGTAGGTGTAGATCTTCTGCAACTCCAGCGGCGCATTGGCGGTAACCTGGAAATAGTCGCCGCGGGTATCCGTCAGGATGATGGAATGGTCGGCGGCCTGCTGCATGCGGGTCATGATGCCCAGGAAACCTTTGTACATTTCATCGTCCTGGCTGATGTAGTCGTCCACGTTGATGATGTCGTCGGGATCGGTCAGGAACATATCCCGGCAGGAATTGCACCCCAGAGCCAGGGTAAGGGCGATGACAGGTAACAATATCTTTTTCATAAGCCTTAGAAATTCAAATTAAAACCGAGTTTGACAGTGCGGGGCTGCGGTATCTTGGCATAGTCGATGCCGTAGAGGGCGTCGCCGTAGCTGTAGGATGTTTCCGGATCGTTGCCCAGGTAGTTGGTCCAGGTGAGCAGGTTTTCAGCCGAGACCCACAGTTCGCCCGAACGGAAGAAGTTGGCGATCGGGTGCTCGATGCTGTAGCTCAGCGTGAGGCTGCCCAGTTTGAGATAGCTGGCATCTTCCACCCAGCGGTCGGAAAACAGGTTGTTGCCACTGGGATCGCCGTAGGCGGCGCGAGGCATGTCGGTGTGCTGTCCTTCCATCTGCCAGCGGTTCCTGACAGACTGGGCCTGGTTGTAGAAGTTGTCCATCGATTCCAGGTGGCGGCGGACCGCATTGTAGATCTTGCCGCCCAAGCTGTAGTTGAACTGGGCGTTGAGGCCAATCTGGCCGTAGCGCAAGTGGGTAAAGAAGGAACCGAAGCAGTCAGGCCGGGTACTGCCCAGCAGCACCTTGTCCTGCTCGTTGATGAAACCGTCGCTGTGATGGTCGATGAAGCGGACATCACCGGCCTGGAACTTGGCCCCTTTCGTGCCCGTCAGGTTGTCGGCCTGGGCCTGGGCCGTCGTGGCATAGATGCCGTCGGTGGCGTAGCCGTAGAACTGGTAGGGGGCTTCGCCTACTTTCAGGCGGATCACCATGTCTTCGCCCTGCGACAGCGCGTCGTATGTGATGTCGAGGTAGTCCTGCCCGCCCAGGTCTTCGACCAGGCTGCGGTTGGCCGTCAGGTTGCCGCCCAGGGTCCAGCTGAAACGGCGGGTCTCCACCGGCGTGATCCGAAGGCTCACAGTCACGCCCTTGGTCGAGACGGCTGCGGCATTCTCATAGTAGTTGTCCGATGCATAGACACTCGAAATGGCCCGCGGGATGATCAGGTCGTAGGCATAGGTGTCGTGGACATCGGCGCCCAGTTGCAGGCGGTGGCCCAGCAGACTGGCTGTCACCCCGGCGGTGAGCTGGCGCTGCTTCTCGGGTTCAAGCAGGGTGTTGGGGATGTCGCCCCGGATGATCGAACCCATCGTGAAGAAGTTGGCGCTGGTGTAGTAGTTCTTGGCGTAGTTGCTCGAGAAACGGCTGTTGCCGCTCAAGGCAGCGGATACCTGCACATCGAGGGTGTTGACCCAGTCGGGCATGACACCCAGGTTGGCGGCCATCAATTTGAGCGCACCGGCCGGATAGAAGTAGTAGAGCGGTGCATCGATGCCGCTTACCGAGCTGCCGTCGAGCGTCAGGCTCAGACTGGCATCCACGAGACGGTTCCAGGTGTAACCGCCGCGCAGGTAGTAGTTGGCCCAGGTCCAGAGATTGATATAACCGTCGGAATTTTCCTCGTCGGTGGTCTTGTCCAGGGTCTTGTAGAAGTCGTTGGCCGTATTGTAGCCGCTCGACATGTCATACTCCGAGGAGGTGGTCATGATGCGGGCGCCCACATCGGCACGCAGTTCGTGGATCTGGTCGAATATGTTGCGGTAGGCGGCATTCAGTCCGTAGTAGGAATTGCTGCGCTCCGACACGGCCTTGCGTACCGTGTTGCGGCCGATGCCGTAGAACTGCGGATAGATGGCCTGGTTGCTCACACCGGGAATAAACAGGTTTTCTTCGACATAGCGGTACTGGCGGTTGAAGGTGCCGGTCAGTTTCAGGTAGTCGAGTACCTGGTAGTTGAGTCCCATGTTGATGTTTACATCATAGATCTTGTCGCCGGCTTCGAGGGTCTTGACGATGGCCGTGGGGTTGCTTACGTTCTCGTAGGGGAACAGCGGATAGTCGTTGATGTTGGAGAAGTCGTAGGTGGCAAAAGTGTTGGTCAGCTTGCCGTCGTTGCCCGCGAAGTAGGGGCTCAACACCGGCATCTTGTACCAGGCGGCCAGCATGGGGTTGGTCTCCTCGCTCATGCCTTGTTCCTGCAGGCGGCTGTTCATGTAGGACAATCCCACCGATGTGAAGATATCCACCTTGCGGCTCACCATGATGTTGGAGTTGAGCAGGGTGTGGTAGCGTTCGGTCTTGGTGCCCGAGATGATGCCACCGTCGGAGGAATAGCCCACGCTCATGTTGTATTTGGCCACTTCGTCACCGCCTTCGACGCGGAATACGTTGTTGGTGAGGAAGGCCGAGTGGTAGATTTCGTTCTGCCAGTCGGTGTTGTTGTTGAAGATATAGGCCGTCGGATAGTCGGTCGAAGTCTGCAGGAAGGGATAATCGGTCGTGAGGGCGTTCATCGAACCGTAGCGTCCCAGACCGACCGATCGGAGGTAGTTCTTGTAGCCGTCGGCATCGAGCACATCCACGCTGCGGCCTTTCATATGCATACCGTACTGGCCGGAGAAGGAGATCCGGGTGTCGAGATTGTTGCTGGTGGCCCGCTCGGTCTCGATGACCAGCACCCCGTTGGATCCCAGACTGCCATACTGGGCAGCCTCGGCCCCGGTGAGCAGGGTGATGTTGCGGATGTCATAGATGTTGAGGGCGGCAAACAGGCTGCGGCTGTAGCCGTTGATGGCCGTCGATACTTCGGTGTCGTTGAGATAGGGCACATCGTTCACCACGATCAGGGGCGTGTTCTCGGCATACAGGGAGTGCAAACCGCCGATGTTCAGATAGGCGCCTTCGGCGGGCATTCCGCTTTTCTGTACGGTCTGTAAGCCGGGGATCTTGCCCTGGATGGCCATGTCGATGTTCATGGCCTGGGCCATGTCTTTCTTGTTGAGCGAAGACCCTTGGGTGTAGTTTTTCCAATTCTCGGGAATCAACGTGACATGAGCCGGCTGATTGCTTTCACTGACCGGCAGTTCGACGCTGTAGTAACCGCTCAGGGAGATTCTGACGATGGCTTGCGGTACGGTCATTTTCAGTTCGACCCGACCGGATTCATCGCTGAAGGCCGAAGCTTCGGCACCGGTCGATTCCACCATGACACCCTGGAGCCCCTGGCCCTTGGTATCGACAACCTTTGTGCTCAGCACAAAGCCCTGGGCCAGCATGGAAGCCACACCCAGCAGTGATATGATGACAAAAGCAAGAGTTCTTCTCATATTAGTAGTTGTTTTTTGTCGGACGCAGGCACCAGTGGTACATCATCAGCTGATTGACGTTGGAGGTGTTGCGGTCAGCGCCGTAAGTATATAGGTAGTACATATCCGAAGAGGAGACGGTGATGGTGAAATTGCCGTCTTTTTTGACATTGACTATGCCGACCTGATAGCCGTCGGTATCGTAGGCCTGGGCTTTCTCGCTCAGCGACGACCAGTCGTGCCAGTTGTAGCCTTCGGGATAGCCGATGGACGATTCACCATAGTTGTCGACCACCGAAACCGATCCACGGTCGAAGTGGTAGTTACTGCCCTGGGCATACATCACCATGTCCTTGATGAGCAGCGTGTCGTTGAACTGGATGCTCAGCGAGTACAGCAGGCTGTGCTTGAATCCCATGCGCAGGTAGTATTCGCCGGCGGGGATGAAGCATTCCTTGATGCGCTGTTCGCGCGGGTTGTTTTCCAAATAGAGCGTGCCGTCGTAGGTGACGCTACAGATGACCGGCTCGGTGTTGTAGAGCTTGGCCTTGCGGGCCGTGTCGTCGGGAATGGCGGTCAACACATGATAGTACATGGTGGGCATGGTCGGCGTCAGTTCGAAGGATCCCTGTGCGTCGTTGATGATCATCGGGTCGATCCAGTGTTTCCAGCGGAAATACTGGTTGCGCTGATCGGTGGTCATGTTGTTCCAGAGTTCGTAGAAACGGCTCTTGAGACGGTAGATGATGACGTTGTTGGGCACTTTCATCCAGTCGATGAAGAACAGGTTGCCGTTGCTGGCCTGGATCATGTCGGCGGTGCGGACCTTCTGGACGGTGGGTCGCCACATGGCCGCGTCGGCATGGCTGAACTTGGTGCCTTCCAGGGTGTCTTTCATATAGCCGCCCACGCAGTCGATGTCGTCGGTGCCGGTGATTTCCTCGGCGCTGAGGCGGCGGTCGATGAAGCAGGCCCGGACGATCCATTTCTCAAATTTGGCACGATCGACGGAGGTGGCGGCGCGACCCAGGTAGCGGGGCACTTTGGCCAGAGCGGTGTCGAGGGCTTCCTTGATGACGGCGTTGGAGGGAACCAACACGGTGGTGTTGTAGCTTTCGCTGCGCATGTTCCACATTTCCTGGCCGTCTTCAGTGTAACGGTCCATCAAGGTGTTTTTGACGGTCCAGCCCTTGGCAGAGTCGGCATAGATGGTGTTGCCCTGTTCGTTGGTGCCGGCAGGCGTGCACTTGTCGGCATCGAACCAGATGCGTTCGTAGTCTTTGACCAACTGCTTGAAGGTCGAATACTCGGCATCGTCCAGTTGCATGATCTGGTCATAAACCGAGGGCGTGACCGTCAGCAGGTGGTCGCCGATTTCATAGATGAATGCATCCTGGGTGCGGAATACCCGGCTCAGCAGACCGTTGTTGACATAGGTCTTGCCATCGGCCGTGACCGAAATCCACAGGTTCTTGCCATACCAGGTGGAGATGCCCAGCCCGTCTTTCATGTCGGCGGGAGCCAGGGCAATATCGCTGATGCAGTAGCCGGCATAGTCGGCCTGGGTGGCATAGGGACTGGCTTCCAGCAGGCTGTTGTCGTAAACCAGCACAGTGTATTCCTGCCCGGCTTCCATCTTGTCGAAGACGCCGGCAGCGGCAAACAACTTGCTTTGGGCACTGAATTCCTGATGGGAGGCCAGGAACTCCTGCAGGGTTCCCTGGTAAATGTCCGTCTGGCTGTCAGCATTGAGCTCCTGCTGGCCATAGTGGTCGCTCCAGCTGTCCTGACAGGAACTTGTCACCAAAGCCATGGCTGCGGTGGCAAGCATCATAAGGAAGGTATGTTTTTTCATAATCCGATAGTTTTCTAATCAATGGGCACAAACTTGATGTAATCCCACATCTGACGGTAGTTGGCGTTGCTTGTGGCGTTGGCGTCCATCAAGATGGCTTTCAGTGTGTGGCTGGAAGTCTTGTCGAAGATGACCTTGTCGAAAAGCGTGTCGCCTGAGACAGCCTGTTGCTTGCTGTCCCAACCTTTCCAGACATAGTAGTTTTTCAGGTAGTCGTCGAGCGTGAACTTGATCAGACTGCCCTGACCATAGAATTTGGAGGCCAATGCCTTGGCTCCGGCGTAATAGAACTCAACGCGGTATTTTCCCTTGACCAGGGTCGGGGTCTTGAACTCCACCCAACCCGTGTAGCCCAGGTTGACAATGAACAGGTTGTTCAGATAGGCATTCAAATCGTTCTCATAGTCGACCGAGGTATCCGTGTTGGCCTTGATCTTCCAGAAACCGACCTTGAGCCAGGAACTCTTGGGCGAGGCCACCGAATATTTGAAAGAGGTGATGGTGCCATACTTGTTGCCGGTCGAGAGGTCGATTCTGTATTCGGCGGCATCGGAGGGAGTGCTGTAGAGTATGCCCAGACTGTTGTCAGCACCATAGGCGTTGACCAGGGTGATGATGTCGGGGCTGTTGCAGAAGTCCCAGATGACTTCGCTCGGGGCCGGGCTCCAGATGGGCATGATGCCGTCGATTTTGTGAATGTAGCCGTTGCAGGCCTTGATGTCGGAATGGACAAATCCGCAGCCGTCGGTTCCGTTGATAAAGGTCTGGCCAACGAGCGTCTGCAGGGTGATGATCTCGCCCGTTTCGCGGGTGTCGTAGGTCTTGACGGCGGTGGGGTCGGCGCTGTAGGTCAGCGCTGCCTTGTTGTTGGCTCCGTCCAGGATGTGATAGCTGACGTAGCGATGGATCACACTGGCACTGTCGCTGCGGCTGATGCCGGTCTTGCCGTCGGCATCGCGGGCGCCCAACCATGTTTCCAGTTCATCCAAAGAGTGGATGCCGGCCTGGGCGTAGGTGGCATCGTCAACGGCAAACACGGTGTAGTTGACTGCATTGATGGTGGTCTGGCCCATGGCCTGTTCGACCGTGTCGGCGGTGATTTCCAACAGATCGGTCATGCCGGCGGCCTCGATGGCTTCCAAGAAGAGCTTGTATTCTCCGTAGTCTTTCATTTTTTCGACCACGTTCTCAATGAGCGGCCTGATCACACCGCCCAGTCGATAGACCATGCCGTTGACGGTCTGGTGGGCCATCTCCCTGACTAGGGACATGTTGTTGATATAGATCGACAAGGTGTCCTGCGGGGTCATGTTGGCCAGTTCGACGTCATCGACATCGGTGTCCAGGTAGCCGTAACCCAGGGTCAGATAATCGCCGAACAGGGTGGGCGTGCTGATGCTTCCTTCGTTGGTGAACTGGATGAAGGAGTTTTCCGACAGACTGGTTTTGATGACATGTACCTGGACCACCTGACGGGAGTATTCCCGGTCCAACTCATCGAAGGACGAGATGCCCTTCAACTCCATGAACGCCCTCATGGCCTCGTTGTCGGGGGCGAAGAGCGTGACAGTGGTGCTGGCATCGTTCAGGGCATTGTAATAGTCGGCTGCGTCGAGAAACTCCAGGAAGAGCGAATAGTCTTCGATATGCTTTTCGAGATAGGCGATGTTGGTGATTTTCGTGTCATCGCCGTCGTCCAGCACGAACATCTGCCCTGCATAGGGGTCCTTGCAGCCCCAGAGGGTCAGCAGAAGGGCCGAAGCCAGGATATTTTTCAACAGTGTCTTATTCATAATCATTGAGCAAAATGGCTTATTCATAATAGGGGTTCTGGTGGAGCAGCGGATTGTTTTCCAGCTCTTTGTCATAGACGGGCAAGTACAGGGAGTTGTTGTCCGACAACACGGCGCGGAACCAGCTGGTGCTGGCCTGCTTGTTGAAGTCCAACAGGCGGGCGGTGATGAAGGTCTCTTTGTACTTGTAGTTGTCGCGACGGCCCATGCGCAGCATGTCGTACCAGGCTTTCGCCTCGCCGGCAAATTCCGTAGCCCGCTCGTCGAGCAGGCAGCTGAGCAGTTCTATTTCATTGGTTCCGGCCGGGTCGATGGTGACATCGCCCAGGTTGGAACGGTTGTGTACCTTGTTGATCAGCGCCACAGCTTCGGCATAGCGACCCTCACCCTGCATGATCAGGGCTTCGGCTTTCATCAGGATGACTTCGGCCACCCGGTAGAGGATGAAGTTGGGATCGTAATGCTCCGACGTACGCTTTTCGGTGAGCACCTGCGAGCCGTAGTATTTCCAGCAGTAGCCCGTGGTGGCTGCCAGGTAGGCCGAAGGCGTCTGGATATGGAAACCACCGTACATGGAGCGTACATACTCGCCGTGATGCGAGTCGGTATAGGTGCATTCCTGGATAAAGAGCTCGGTCATGCGCTGGCTGTAGGCATAGACCCTGCCGTTGCCGGTTTCCTCGAACAGGACGGGCAGCGTGTTGAGCTGTTCGTCTTCTTCGTTCCACTGGAGCTCGAGAATCGACTCGTTGCTGTTGCCCGGATTGAAGATCGAGAACCACGATCCGTGGGAAGGTGTCGAAAGGAAACTGGGAGCATAGGGCGAAGTGGCGTTGAGCAGCATGTCGCAATAGCGCTCGCATTCGGCATAGTCGCCGTTCCACAGGCAGACATCGGCCATCAGGGCCAGCATGGCCCATTTGGTGGCGCGGCCCTTGTTTTCCCATGTCTTGTTGTAATACTCCTTGGCAGCCCCCGATTCGATGGCGGTCTTCAGGTCTTCCTTGATCTGGGCGATGACCTGCTGTTCGGTGGCCTGAGGGAAGTAGTAGTCCTGGGCATCCGTCTCGTAGGGTTGCAGGATGAGCGGCACCTCGCGCCAGTTGCGCACCAGATAGAAGTAGGTCAGGGCACGCAGGAAATAGGCTTCGGCCTTATGGGCATTGAGCATGTTCTCATCGTAGGTGTAATCTACTTGATATGCTTTCTCGGCATTGGCCAGCACCCCGTTGGCTACGTTGATCACTTCGTAGAAGGGACCCCAGTTGCAGATGTCCTGGTTTTCCTTGACACGGAATTCCTGCACGCTGGAATAGGCACCGCGGCTGAAGATATGCCCGGCACGGAGCTCTCCGAGCGGGATAAGTTTGGTGGTGACCATCTCGCGGTAGTAATAGTAGCAGCCGTTCAACATGGCTTCCACTTCTTCCTTGTTGGTCCAGTAGTAGTCGCTCACCTGGTCGTTCTGAGGATAGACCTCAAGCCATTTCGTGCAGCTGGTGCTGCCTGTCGTCATCAGGACGGCAGCCGTCATAGCGATGATATATGATCTGATTTTCTTCATAGCTTAAGTCCTCCTTTAGAAATTGATGGTTATACCGGCGGAAATACGCTTGCTCGGCGGAGTCTGCGCCGTATCCATGGCGATACTGGTCACATTCGAGGGCAAGGTCACTTCGGGGTCCTGGCCCGTGTAGTTGGTCCAGGTGAACAGGTCGTAGGCGGTGATATAGGCCGTCACGCTGTTCAGGCTGAGCCGGCTGCACAGTTCCCTGGGCAGGCTGTACGACAGGGAAACGGTCTTCAGACGCAGGAAGGAGCAGTCTTCGACAAAACGGTCGCTGCCCAGGTAGTTGAGACCGTATTTCCACAGGGCGCGGGGGATGTCCGTGTCGTCGCCCGGGCTGCGCCAGCGCTTGAGCACGGCCAGGCTCTGGTTGTCGGTGCCGTACATCGATTCGCTGTTCATGCGAGCCTGGTTGATGATTTTCTGTCCCAGACGGTAGTGGAAGAAGGTGTTGACCGACAACTTCTTGTATTTGACTGTGAAGCCGCCGCCACCGGTGACCACCGGGTTGGAGTTGCCCAGGTAAACGATATCGTTCTCATTGATGACACCGTCGTGATTGACATCCTCGTATTTGGCGTCGCCCGGGAAGCAGACATAGGAGCCGTTCTTCATGACAATGGGCTTGCCCTGGAGGTCGGTCATCACGTTGCCTTTGGCATCGCGGGCATAGGTTTCGACCGTGGTGTCATAGACACCCAGGTAGCGGTAGCCGAAGAAGCTGCCTACGGGAGCGCCCTCGATGATGCGTCGGGCATAGTTGCCGTTGGCCAGCGAGTAGGTGCTTTCGGGCAGGTTGGTCGGCAACTTCTCGATGCGGTTGATGTTGCGGGCGATGTTGTAGTTGAGTTTGACGTTCCAGTCTTTTTCCTGCAGCAGGGTGTAATCGATGCGGAATTCCCAACCCGTGTTGCTCATCTCGCCCGAGTTGTAATAGGCGATGGTGTTATTGCGCGAGTTGTAGCCGATGGTGGTCGGAATCGAGACATTGCGCTGCAACAGGTCGGTGGTGTATTTGTAATATATATCAAAGGTAGAGCTGAGCCGTTCTTCGAACAGACCGATATCGATACCGGCATCATATTCGCTGGCCGTCTGCCATTTGAGGTTGTTGAGCTGGATGGAGATGGGGACGATCGATGGATTGTCGCGATAGCCGTCGCCCAGGGAAGAGTACTTGCCCATGTAGGGAGCGGCACCCGAGGGAGCGGCACCGCTCTGGCCATAGCTGGTACGCAGCTTGAGCGAACTGAGCCAATCTTTGTCCTGCAGGAAGTCTTCTTCCTTCATGTGCCATGCCAGACCCACCGAGGGGAACAGGCCCCATCGGTTGGACTTACCCAGCGATGACTTGCCTTCGAAGTTGACCGTACCCGAAACGATGTACCGGTTCATGAAGGTGTAGTTCAATCCGCCGATACCACTCACCGAGCGGACTTGCGAAGCACCCGAGCCGCGTTCCACGACGGCACCGTTGGTCGAGGGGTCGGAGGCATGCTGCGAGGCGGCCCCGTAGATGGTACTGGTGTAGTTGCTCGTCTCGTTGTCGCTCGTGCGCCATACCCCCGTCAGGACCAGGTTGTGCAGCTCGTCCCAGTTGCGGCGGAAGATGAGCTTGTTTTCGGTCTGCAGGGCCAGGTTGTCGCTGTAGGCGTCGGTACTGCGGTTGGCGTAGGTGTTGTCCATCGTCACACCGGTGGCGCTTTGCGGCAGGAAGGCGCGGTTCTTGATGGTCAGGAACTTCATGGAGACGTAGGCCGTATAGGTGAGGCCGGGAATGATGTCGTAGTTGAGCCGGAAGTTCATCTTCTCTTCCTGCTGGGCGCTGTTGTTGTAGCTGTCGCGCGCCATGGCGATGGGATGGAAGTTGCGTGAGCCGGTGAAAGCGCCCTGAAACTCCTCGGCATTCTGACGGCCGAAGTAGCGGTTGGTGGGCTCCAGAGTGACATCGTCTATCCAGTAGGGACTCTTGTTAGGCATCTTGAGCATGGCTTCCGAACGCACGCGGTCGGTCCAGTTGGCCTCTTTGCCCGTCTGGGCAAACGACAGGTCGGCATCCACCCGCAGCTTGTCACTGAAGCGGTAGCCGATGTTCAGGGAGGTGGAGAAGCGGCTCAGATTGGTGCCGATGGTCGTACCATCCTCGTCCATGTAGGCCAGGCTGAAACGGTAGGTGGCCTTTTCACCGCCGCCCGACATGGAGAAGTTGTTGTCGAAGGTGTAGGCATCCTGCACCACGGTCGAGAGCCAGTCGGTATTGACGTTGTATTCGTTGAAATAGCGCCACTCCTTGTTGAAGTTGATTTCGGGCGTGTCGTATAGCAGTTGCAGCAGGGAGGCACTGGTCGAGACACCCTTGGCATTGGCCGTGTTCCAAACGGCATCCTCGATGAAGGAGACATATTCCTTACCGTTGAGCATGGGGATGGAGGCCGGCTCATACTTGGCCGTGAACTTCGAGGAGAAGGTGAAGCGCGGACGGCCCCGTTCGCCGGTCTTGGTGGTGATGAGCAGCACACCGTTGGCGCCGGCCGTACCGTAGATGGCCGTCGAGGCAGCATCTTTCAGCACTTCGATCGACTCGATGTCGAAGGGCGAGAGGTTCAGCATGGCGGCGTAGTCTTCGTTGTTGGCGGTGGCAAAGTCGAAGCTGTCGTCAATGTCGGTCGAATAGGGCACGCCGTTGATGACAATGAGCGGGTCGGCACTGGTGTTGAGCGTGGCGGTACCGCGGATACGGATCGAGTTGCGGGCACCCGGGTCGCCGCTGGCCAGGATATCGACACCGGCCAGTTGGCCCTGCAGGGCTTCTTCGACCGATGTGACGGGCGAAAATTCAATGATTTCGCTCATGGAGATACGCTCCGTGGCGGCCGTCTGTTCACGCAGGGTGATACCCATTTCGTTCTTTTGTTCGCGCTTGACGGAGATGACCACGTCGCTCAGGGTCTTGGAATCTTCTTCCATGACCACGTCCAGGGTGGTCTGGCCCGTGTAGGGAATGGTCTGCGTCTTCATACCGATGTAGGAAAAGACCACGGTCATTTCGCCCCGGCCTTCGGGTACGCGCAGGCTGTATTCGCCGTTGTAGTTGGTCACCGTACCGTCGATGATACGGTTCTGGCTGTTACGGAACGAGATGTTGACGCCGATGGCCTCTTCGCGGTGGCCGTCGAACAGCTCATAGACATGTCCGGTCAGCATCTTCTGCGCAGAAGCAGACAAAGCCAGTGTCAGTGACAGGATCAGGATAGCAAATATCTTTTTCATACGCATCAGAACATACCGTTAATAAATTGGACACAGCCGTCTTCGAAGACGAAGGGCAAGTAATGATAGTCGCCGCAGAAATCGATGGTCTTGTCGCCGTCGAGCAGCTTGACCGTGAGCTTGTCGCCCTGGTCGGTGACGACCACCTTGACCGACTGATAGGAGACTTTGCCGGTGTTCTCGTCATAGATTTCGATGGTGTTGGCCGTCTGCATTCCCTTGGTGGTGGTTTCACCCCAGCCCAGGTAGGGATAGTTGGTGATACCGGCCGATGACAGGGGCACGAAATAGTCCTTGAGATACATCTGCAGGCTGTCGAGCCCGGTGTCGCGTACTGAGCAGCATTCGAAGATGTCGGCACCGCCGGCGTAGGCGGCGGCATCGAAGTTGAGACCGGGCAGGCTGCCGCCCTGGATGGCGTCAAAGACGGCCTGGTTGCCGGGGATGAGCATCAGGTAGCTTTCGGCGGCTTCGGTGAAGTTGAAGTTGGCCCCGTTGTACATGGAGGCCTCGATCAGCAGGTTGACAAAAGCATAATAAGGCAAAGTGTTGTCTATGCGGTTGTTTTGCATCATCTGCTGGAACTTGCTGTAGGTGGTCTCCTTGGGCAGGCCGGTAAACAGTGAGCCGTCGTACGAGTAGGCATGTCCGTTGCTCCACCGTCCGTCTTCGGTGTAGGAGGGCAGTTCAGTGAAGGTGACAAACAGCTCGTCGTCGGTCTTCTGGATGGGATAGATGCGCTCGTTGAAGCGGAAGCTGTTGGTGATCTTGCCGTTCATCACATACCAATAGAAGGTGTAGTCGGGCGAGAAGGCTTTGAACACCTGTGTTTTGGCGCCTGTGGCATCCAACTCGGTGTCGGTGCCGGTGCAAGCTGACAGATCGACCAGGTGGGCGTAGGCGGTGCCGTTGAGCACATCGTTGCCCAGGGCCTTGTTATCGCGTTCCAGGTAGTTGTTGCGGCTGTTGTAGCTGATGTTGGCCCCCGTGATCTGATCGTTGGAGGGAATCAGGGCCAGCAGTTGTACCTGGTCGCTCCAGAGCGAGTTCTGCAAATCGCCCAGCGATTTGAGCATGAACAGATAGTAGCTGTAGTCGCGGTACTGGTAGGCAGGACCGGTCACGGCAGCGAACATGGTGGGCACGGCCAGTTCCTCGCAGCCGTAGAGAAGACCGTTGTTGCAGAGGATGCGGTATTTCTGCGGCACGGCATCGAGATCGACTTTGATGACGGCATCATAGCTGTTGATCACCTCGCCTTTGCGCAGGTTCTCGGGCCATGCCAGCTGACCGTCGTAGTTGTTTCCGTCCTTGGCACCTTGATAGACGCAGTTGTAGAGCAGGCGTTCGACCGATTCGGTGCTTACCTGGCTCAGGCTGGCATAGCCGCCCTTGGCCCAGTAGCCGTTGAAGAACGACTCCATGGCCTGGTTGGTGGGGGCGAAAATGGTGTAGCCGACCGAGGAATTCTCCGTCAGGCGCGAATAGTCGGTGCTGGGCCATTCGCAGGCGATGTTGGGCATCGGGCTGTTGAACAGGTGCTGGTACAGGCGGGTGCCGTTGCCGTATTCCTGCGTGAGGTCGGGATCGTAGGCAAAGGTCTCCTTCTTCTTGTAGAGCGTCAGGAACTGGCTGAAGTTGCTGTCGTTTTTCAGTTCGGTGTAGATGGTGTTGAGCGGCTTGAGCACGTGGTCGATGGCATGGATATAGCCGTTGCTGGTGATCTGGTTGCCCTCGGTCACGGCCGCGCCGGCCACGTTGTAGCCGATCTGGGTGGGATTCCACTCGACATCCGGGAAGAAATAGTGGTAGTTTTCGGCGGCATTGAGCTGACGGGTGTCGAAATACTGCTGGGAGAAGACCGGCAGGAAACGCTCGCGATGGTAGATGGTCACATCCAGGTCGCGCCGGAAATCATACTCGGTGGTATTGGCATCCTTGCTCTTGGTGCGGTGCTTGTAGTACAGGCCCGCATTGATTTTCTTCTCCTCGTCGGTGACATCGTCGCCTTCTTCGGGGCGGAAATTGATGAGTTTGTCGGCACTGTAGGCATAGTACATCAGATGGAAGCCGATGAGTTTGTCCAACTCGACGGAATCCATCTCTTCGATGCTGCCCAGGCCCTGTTCGCGCAGATACACCTTGAAGGCCTCGTCGTTGGGTGCCATGACCGTGAGGATGCTCTTGCCGTCGACCATGTCGTGGAAACCGGCCAGGTCGATACCTTTGAGGAAAATGGAGTAGTTGCCCGCTTTGTCCAACACTTCGTAGCAGTTGCCCTTGATCCAGGTGGGCCGTTCATAGTATTCGGCCATGTGGTCTTTACAACTGCCCATTGCAAGTGTCAGAGCGACTGCTGCCAGGCATCTCCATTGGCTTCTTTTTTGGAAAAGCTTGATTTGCATAGGGTTATTGTTTTTATTATCGAATTATCATCTTTTGGTGGCGACTCAGGTAAATGCCCGGCTGGGTGGGATTCAGCACGATGCGGCCCGTCAGGTCGTGCCATACGACGTCCTGGCTGTCGCTGCCTTGTGTGGGCGTATGGATGGCCGAAGGCAGGTCGTTGACGCCATTGCCCGTGACATATTCATAGTCGGAAAGCTCCTGGGCCACGATGTGGGCCACCAGGCTGTGGAGATAGACTTCCAGGTTGGTATAGCCGATGTCGGAGAGGTCGGTCTTGTTGCGGTCGCGCGGATCGCGGGCGTTCAAGCCGTTGGCTTCTTCCCACTCATCGGGCATGCCGTCCTGGTCGGTGTCCTTGGGGGCTTCGACGCTTTCGAGTGTGGGCCAGGCGCTCCAGTCGCTGCCGGCACCGGAGGGCTTGAGGTCGTTCTGGCTGTCGATGATGCCGCCCACCTGGCTGTAGCTACCCATGAAGGTGGCCGTACCGCCACGTGTTTCACGCACGATGCGCTCATCGATGATGTCGCGCTTGAGGGAGCAGCCGGCCGTGGCCAGCACTTTTTCGAAGGCCACCTGGGCGCTGTGGGTAGTCACCGTGCCGGGATCCAGGGGCTCACTGAGTTTCATGGCGGCTATTTCGGCCGAGGTGGCACCGTCGATGTTGTTGGCCACCCCGTAGCGCCAGTTGTCCTGGCAGGTGAGTTTTTCGTAACTGTCGGTCGGAGTCTTGTAGGTGTCGCTCAGCGAAGAGCACCAGTTGCCGCTCACATAGTATTTGCCCCATTTGGGCCGGGCGGCATCGTCGTTGTTGGGACTGATGCCGATGATCATGCTGCGGCGGTTGTGATTGGTTTTGGTCGAGGGGCCGGGCTTGTAGTAGCAGTTGATGAAATTACAGTCCATGCCCTCGGCTCCATAGCAGCCTACGACCATGCCATAGTTGTAGATGACGTTGTTGCGCAGATCCACCTTTTCACGGCCGGCTGTGCTGGAACCGCTGCCGATGCGCGGGGTACGGCTGCTGTGATGGGCCAGCAGGTTGTGGTGGAAGGATGTGTTGGCCCCGCCCCAGATGCCGCCGTAGCCGTGGTTGCCTTTCTCGTGGTTGGAGTGGCGCAGGCTTTCGCTGATGATGCACCATTGGAGGCTCAGGTTTTCATCGCCGTAGAACGAAACGCACTCATCCACGCTCCATGAGCAGGAGCAGTGGTCGATGATGATGTTTTTGATGAAGCGTCCACCCAGGGCATCGTCTTCCTGGTTGGGGTCGGTGTCGCCCATACGGAAACGCATGAAGCGGATGATGACGTTGTTAGCGTTGACGTGCACCGGTTCACCTGCCAGGCAGATGCCATCACCCGGGGCGGTCTGGCCGGCAATGGTCAGGTTGCCGTTGTTGATGTTGAGTCCGGCTTTCAGGAAAATGGTTCCCGAAACATCGAACACGATGGTGCGGGTTTCGTTTTTGTTGATATAATAGCGCAACGATCCGAATGTGGGATTGTTTTCATCGTCATCGAGGTTGGTGACATGATAGACATAACCGCCTCGTCCGCCGGTGGTGGTGTAGCGGCCGTGGCCTTCGGCCCCGGGAAAGGCGGGCAGATTGTCGGCCCAGACGGGCAGCACTGCGGTGATGATACCAATGAAAAGCGAAGAGAGTAGATGCTTTTTCATACGCTTGTTTCTTTCGTGGGCAAAGATACCTCGCACGCGTATATGCGCAGGTGTATTTTTTTGTGAAATAGGTGGACAAATCGTCCGGGCAGATAAAACGTAACGGTGAAAAAATTGCACCAATCCCCATAAAAAATCCACCTCTTCCTGTGGAAGGAGGCGTACCTTTGGGCCACTTGAATTTCCTATGTTTAACCAATAAATTATTTGAACATGAAGAAAATTACTCTTTTGGTTTGTTCGTTTGCAGTAGCAATGTTTGCTTCTGCTGCCAACATCACTGTTGAGAGCCCTGCCGATTATGCTACCGCATACGCAGGCGCTGCCGACGGCGATGTCCTGCTGCTTTACAGCGGTACCTATGCCAACCAGGATCTGCCCACTGGCAAGTGCATCACGGTCAAGGCTTTTGCCGACACCTGCGAAGTCTTCCTGACGGGTGAAATCCGTGGCGGCGGTACGGACGGTGGTATTACCTACGAAGGTGTCACCATCGGTGACGGAGCTTCTTATCTGTTCAACTTTGCACCGACAGGTCACATCAAGCACATCCGTTTTGTCAACACCACCCTGCAGAATGTCAGCCGCTGTACCTTCTATCTGGGCGGTGATGCTACGACGTCTGCCCTGGAGTTGGTTGAATTCCAGAACTGCGTATTGCGCAATCTGAACACTGGTAACTGGAACATGTCCTGGCACAGCACACCTATTTACAAATGGGTGATCAACGAATCGACTCTCTATGGCAACGAAGGCATGGAATGTTTCTATAACCCGACGGGCAGTTACGGTGAGATGAGTCACCAGTTTATTTTCACACACAATACGATGTACTCCGGATGCCGTGATGCCAATCGCCAGATTGCCAGTCCGACCAATAAGTTTGCCGGTGAGGCTTCTGTTCTGACTTTCACCGACAATGTCATCCTCTGCCCGGCCGGAAAGAGCGCCGGCTCGCTCTGGAACATCAGCGCAGGTTATTGGACCGTGACCGTCAAGAATAACTTGATTGACGGCTGGCAGATTCCTGCCTGGAACGATGATCTGGGTGATGCCGAAATCGCCAACAACTATACGCTTACCGACCTGGGTCTGGCCACTCCGGCCAGTGCTTTCGCCGATGCTGCCAATGCCGATTTTACTTTGTACAAAGGCTATTCTGCTCTGGAAGGCAAGGGTACGGAAGGCAGTGTCCTGGGTGATACCGAATGGTTGGTTGAGGTTAGCGGTCTCTATACTTTGACTCAGGGCTTAGCTGCCAATGTCGATTCTTTGGCCGGTGTGGTCAGTGGCCCTTCGGGCATGGTTCCTGGTGGCAACCAAGTTACCCTGAAAGCAGTCAAGAACTACGGTTACAAGTTTGTCAAGTGGGTTGATGCCACTGGTACACAGCTTAGCACCGACGCTGAATATACTTTCGAAATGACCGGTGACAAGACCGTCCTGGCTGTCTTCGA
>JAGDCW010000111.1 GCA_017958305.1 Bacteroidales bacterium
AGCCAATACCCCTGCAACGAGAGCCGGATATCGGAAAAGACGTCTCCCCTGCCCGTGGCAAACACCGCTTCGTTACGGATGAAGAAACTGCAATCGGCTCCCAGCCGGGCGGCATAGGCCTGCAACTGTCCGGTGTCCAGGCCCAGGGAACAACTCTCGTTGAGACTCTTCAACAAAAAGGCGGCATCGGCCGAGCCACCGCCCAGACCGGCCCCAAAGGGAATTTGCTTGTGCAGGTACACCTGCATGGGCGGCAAGGTAAAATCGGCCGCCAGGAGACGGTAGGCCTTGGTCACCAGGTTGTCTTCCGTCGGACACTGCATGCCGATACCGCTCAACTGCAGGCTGTATGCCCCTGAGGGCACAGTCTCCAGAATGTCGCAGCAACCGGCCAGCGGATAGAAAACCGTCTCAATGTCGTGATAACGGTCCGGCCGGCGGCGCAGGATGTTCAGGCCTATGTTGATCTTGGCGTTGGGGAAACAGATCATATCGCAACGATTGTCTCACAAAGGTAATACTATTCGTCGATTCCACCACAGGAAAGCCTTGTTTTTACCATTGGGACCTGAGGGTTTTCATCGCGGAAAAGCGACGGAAAATAGTTATTTGCAATTGCGGGGGCTTTGTATTACCTTTGCAGTCGAATCGAACCACGCGATTCCAAACAATTAAAACACTAATAACTAATAGATTATGGCAAAAGTCAAAGGAGCCGTCGAAGTGGATGTGAACCGTTGCAAAGGCTGCGAGCTGTGTGTCTTTGCCTGCCCTTCGAAAGTGTTGGCTCTCTCGCAGAGTGTCAACGACAAAGGCTACGCCTACGCTTATATGAAACAACCGGAACTGTGCATCGGCTGTGCCAGTTGTGCCTATATGTGCCCCGACGGCTGTATCAAGGTCTATAAAATCAAAGAGTAGCTATGGAAGAAGTACGTCTGTTGAAAGGCAATGAAGCCATCGCACTGGCCGCCATCCGCTGCGGTGCCGACGGCTATTTCGGATATCCGATCACCCCGCAGTCGGAAATCATGGAGACCTTGATGGCCGAGAAACCCTGGGAAACCACCGGCATGGTCTGCCTGCAGGCCGAAAGCGAGGTGGCATCCATCTATATGGTCTTCGGCGGCGCCGCCTGCGGCAAGAGAGTCATGACCTCTTCCTCCAGCCCCGGTGTGAGCCTCATGCAGGAAGGCATTTCCTTCCTCTCCGGCGCCGACCTGCCGGCCCTGATTGTCAACGTACAACGAGGCGGCCCCGGCCTGGGCACCATCCAACCCAGCCAGTCGGACTATTTCCAAGCCACCAAAGGCGGCGGACACGGAGACTACCACCTCATCGTGCTGGCCCCCTACTCGGTCCAGGAAATGGCCGATTTCGTCGATTTGGCCTTCACCCTGGCCTTCCGCTACCGCATGCCGGCCATGATACTCTCCGACGGCATGATCGGCCAAATGATGGAAAAAGTGGTGCTGCCGCCCTTCAAACCGCGTGCCACCGACCAGGAGATCGAACAAAGCTGCCCCTGGGCGCTCCGTGGCAAGGCTCACTCCCGCGGCCAGCGCATCGCCAGTTCGCTCGAGTTGGACCCGGCCATCATGGAGAAACAGAATGTCGAGCGCCAGGAGCGCTACGCCCTGGTCCAGGAACGGGAAGTCCGTTGCGAGGAATATTGCTGTGAGGATGCGGAATATCTGTTCGTCGCTTTCGGAAGCTGCGCCCGCCTCTGCCAGAAATCCGTCGAACTGCTGCGGGCCGAAGGCATCAAAGCCGGCCTGCTGCGTCCCATCACACTCTGGCCCTTCCCCTCGCGGATACTTGAGCGCTACGCTTCCCAGGTGCGGCGGATGCTTTGCGTCGAACTGAATTCCGGCCAGATGATCGAGGATGTGCGCCTGGCTGTCAACGGCCGCGTGCCTGTCGTCCATTACGGACGCATGGGCGGTGTGGTGCCGACGCCCGAAGAAATCGTCGAAGAACTGAAAAAAAGCCTGTAATCATGGATAGAAACAGCCTACGTACGGCCCTTTCGGCCATCAGCCTTATCATCGTCGCCATTGCCGTGGTATGCTACTTCGGCAAAGACCTCAAGACGGCCTTCTCTCTCACCATCGTCGCCATTGTCTGCAAGACGGCCGAGCTGATCGTCCGCTTCACCGCTAAAAAACACGATCATGAACAATAACATCATAGCACCGGAGAATCTGGTTTATCAAAAATCCAGCCTGGTCAAAGACAATGTGATGCACTACTGCCCGGGATGCAACCACGGCACGGTCCATCGCATGATCGCCGAAGTCATCGAGGAAATGGGCATGCAGGACAACACCCTCTGCGCCTGCCCGGTCGGCTGCGCCGTTTTCCTCTACAAATACATCGATGTCGACACCGTCGAGTCGGCCCACGGACGGGCTCCGGCCATTGCCACGGCCATGAAACGCCTGCACCCCGACAAACTGGTCTTCACCTACCAGGGTGACGGCGACCTGTCGGCCATCGGTGCCGGAGAGACCCTCCATGCCTGCAACCGGGGGGAAAACATTGCCATCATCTTCATCAACAACGCCATCTACGGCATGACAGGCGGTCAGATGTCGCCCAGTACGCTGGAAGGCATGAAGACCTCCACCTGCCCCTACGGTCGCGATGTGGCCCTGAACGGCTATCCCATGAAGATCGCCAACGTGCTGGCCGAATTGGAAGGCACCTGCTATGTCACCCGCCAGAGCGTGCATACCGCCGCTGCCGTACGAAAGACCAAGAAGGCCATCCGCAAGGCTTTTGAAAACTCCATGGCCGGCAAAGGCACCAGCATCGTCGAAATCGTGGCCGCCTGCAACGCCGGTTGGAAAATGAGTCCGCACGAAGCCCATCTGTGGCTCGAAGAGAATATGTTCCCCTTCTATCAACTCGGCGACATAAAAGACAAATAATCATGAAAGAAGAACTTATCATTGCCGGTTTCGGCGGACAAGGCGTCCTCTCGATGGGGAAAATGCTGGCCTACTCGGCCCTGATGGACGGCAAGGAAGTGACCTGGATGCCGGCCTACGGCCCCGAACAGCGCGGTGGCACGGCCAATGTGACGGTCATCGTGAGCGAGGATCGCATCAGTTCACCGGTACTGAACTATTACGATACAGCCATCATCCTCAACCAGCAGTCGCTCGAGAAGTTCGAGCCGCTCATCAAACCCGGCGGCACGCTCATCTACGATCCCAACGGCATCACGCACGCCCCCAAGCGCACAGACATCACCATCTATGCCATCGAGGCCATGAAGGCGGCCACCGAGACCGAGAACATCAAATCGTTCAACATGATCGTCCTGGGCGGCTACCTCAAGGTAAAGCCCATCGTCAAAGTGGAAAGTGTGTTGAAAGCCCTGCGCAAGACCCTGCCCGAACGGCATCAGGACCTGATTCCCGTCAACGAGGCCGGCCTTCGCAAAGGCATGGAGATCATTCGCAAAGCGTAATCTCGCCGCGCAGATTCAGGGTCATGCCTTTCCGCACCATGTCGGGATCGTCGTAACGGCCCATCAGATACATCAGTTTGGTGACAGCGCTCTCTACCGTGCTGTCGTAACCGCAAATCACACGGGCTTCCTGCAACTGGAAGCCTGTGTCGTATCTGCCCATCTCGACCTGGCCCTGCAGGCACTGGCTGATGTTGACCACCACCTTGCCGCTGTCGGCCGCCTCCAGCAGGACTTCCTGCAACCAGGGACTGCGGGGGGCGTTGCCCGAACCGAAAGTCCGCATGACGATGGCTTTCAGCTGGGGATTGCTCAGGATATGGCGGATCAGCGTCTCGTTGACACCGGGGAACAGGGAGAAAATCACCACGCGGGGATCCATCTTGAAATGAGGCTGCAAGCCTCGCTCCAGGTCGGGCCGGAGCATCCGGTCGCGATGATAGACGATGTTGACGCCGGCATCGGCCAGATGGGGATAGTTGAAGGATTCGAAGGCATTGAATTCTTCCGCACTCTGTTTGGTGGTACGGTTGCCGCGCAGCAGGCGACCGTTGAAATAGATGCCCACCTCGGGCACCATGGCACGGCCCTTGGCATCCTTGGCGGCAGCTATCTCGACGCTGGTGACCAGGTTTTCCCGACCATCTGTGCGCAGCTGTCCCACAGGCAATTGGGAACCCGTACAAATGACCGGTTTGCCCAGATTCTCCAACAAATAGCTCAGGGCCGAGGCCGTGTAAGCCATCGTGTCGGTGCCGTGCAGCACCACAAAGCCGTCGAATTCGTCGTAATGCGCTGCGATGATTTCCACCAGGCGGATCCAGTGGTCGGGGGTCACATCGCTCGAATCGATCGGAGGATTGAAACAGCAGGACGAGATTTCCGTGTCGAACTGCCTGATTTCCGGCACATGACTGATGAGATGCTCGAAATCGAAGGGCTCAAGCGCCCCGGTGAGCGGATTGCGGTTCATGCCGATCGTACCGCCCGTATAGATGATCAATACCCTGCTGTTGGACATAGCGGAAAAAAGAAAGCTGTCGTCCGCGACCATGGACGGCAAGCGGACGACAGCCTGTGGTTGACGGTCTTAGAATTTGTAGCTCAGACCCAGTCCCAAGACCTCTTTCGACTGGATACGGGGACCATGCTGATTACCCTCGGGATCGACATACTTGATGTCGTCGTCGTATTTCAGGTTGTACTGGAAAGTGAGCGTGATATACTTCGAGAGATGATAGCCCAGCAACAACTCCCAGTTGACATCCACATTGCCGAAGCTGTCGTTGTAGGGCGTGAAGAAGTCGGCGTTGGATTTCAAGGTGAGCATGTCGCCGAAGAAATTGTAGGAGACGGCGATTTTGGCGGTCGAACCGAGTTCCCAACGCATGTTCTCACCCTTTTTCACGCCATAGGCCGTCGAAAAAGTCGTATCGCTGACATAGGTCAGTTTGCCGGCCACCGGCGAATAGAAAAGGCTGAAGTGCTCACCGGGCTTGTAGTCGATACCCACGGAAAGATTCAGGTAGGCAGGAGTCAGAAAATCGGACACCTTGCGGTTGGGTGTGGCAGCATAGTCGTAGCCGGCGGCAAACTGCGTCTTGAAATCCAGCAAGCCGGCATAGTAAAAATGACCCTTGTCACCGATGTTGCGACCGTATTTCGAAGCAAAATGCAAATTATCGACATTCTTGCGCCAGCCCAGGCTTTCGGTATTGACCATGCCGAAGTTGGCATCCAGGTCGTTGGTCCAGGAAGCTTTGTCGCTTTTGAAACTCAAGGAGCCGTTGAAATAGGCATTGCCCGAAACGGAATTCTCACCGCCGGCCGACCAGTTGGTGAAAGAGGTTTGAGAGGCATTCACACCGACCATGCCGTTGTGATTCCAGCCATTATCCTCGGCATACAGGCCGACAAAAGCTGCCAAAGCAGCCATGGTTACAAATAATCTCTTCATAATCTATTATTTAATTGTTTTACAATAGTCCCATTCCCAAGGCCGGCCAGCCTGCATTCGGGCGCAGCCGGATTAACCGGACAAAAATAATGGCTTTTTATGAAATAACAAATACGCCGGGAGCCTGGCTGCGGCCGATGCCGGACAGCGTTTGCGATTGCCCGGGAAATGTAGTATTTTTACAGCCCCATTAAGGAATGATACGCTGCAGCTATGAGAATAGACATTATCACGGTATTGCCCGAGATGCTGCAAGGGCCGCTCAATTGCTCCATCATCCAGCGCGCCCGCAACAAAGGCCTGGTCGAGATCGAGGTCCACAACCTGCGCGACTACTCCACCGATCTCAAGCACCGTCGTGTCGATGACGAGGCCTTCGGCTTTTCCAAAGGCATGGTGCTGCAGATCGAGCCCATCGACCGCGTCATCACCCATCTGAAGAGCCAGCGCAAATACGACGAGGTCATCTACACCTCGCCCGACGGCGAAATGCTCAACCAGAAGATGGCCAACCAGATGTCGCTCTACGAGAACATCATCATCCTCTGCGGCCATTACAAGGGCATCGACCACCGCATCCGCGAACACCTCATCACCCGGGAAATCTCCATCGGCGACTATGTCCTGACGGGCGGTGAGCTGGCAGCCGCCGTCATCGCCGACAGCGTCATCCGCCTGTTGCCCGGAGCCATCCACGACGAACAGTCGGCCTTCAACGACTGTTTCCAGGACAATCTGCTGGCCGCCCCGGTCTATACCCGACCGGCCGACTACAAAGGCTGGAAAGTGCCCGAAATCCTGCTTTCCGGCAACCAACGCAAAATAGACGAATGGGAGCTGGAACAAGCCGAAAAGCGCACCCGCGAACTCAGGCCCGACCTGCTTCAAAACCACTGAGCGGGCCGAATACAAGGGATGAATAAAACCCCGAAAGTCTCACAAGCAAGGCTTTCGGGGTTCTTTATATCCGACAGGGACTCCAACTACAGTTCCTTGATGAGCGTTTCGCGGATGATGTTGCGCAAATTGAGCTGCTGCTGCTCCACGACATGCTGGCGCGAAGGCTGGTACTGGTCGGTGTAGAGGCACTTGGCCGGACGGATCTTCAGCTTATCGAGCGAACCGCCGACATTGACACCGATCTTGAGCGGCTTGACCAGCGAGATATGGTAGTCGAAAGTCATATCCAGGTTGTGGCGGCCGGCCACGATGGCCCGGTACTTATCCATGGACACCTGCAGGGGATAGATGTCCACTTCGTTGCGGAATACGGTCAACTCGGCTTGGATGGTGTCTATCTTGTTTTCCGTCTTTTTGTTGAACATCAGTATCTTGGCTATCTCGGAGAATTGCTCGCCATCGAGCAGCACCAGGTCCTCGCCTGCCAGGGAGGCGGCACCGCGCAAGGTGGATTTCTTCAGATCGTAGCGGGCATTCATGTAGGTCTCGGCAGCCAGATGGAACTGAGCCCCTCCCTTGAACGAACGCAGCATGGGCAGCACATCGTCCACCTGGGGAATCATTTCGAGCAGTTCCTCTATCTGGATATCCACCATATGGTAGTCCAGTCCGATGTAGAGGTGGTTGGGTCGCGGCGAACGGTACATGGCCGTGAGCTGCAGCTTGGCGGCCTCGCAGATGAAACCCATTTCCTCGAGCACCAGCACTCCGTCACGCACATAGAGGTTGCCTCCGATGTTCTTGGCCGTCTGGGAACCGATTTCAGCCTCTTCGATGTTCGTGTGGAGAATCAGGTCCATGCCCTTGGGCACGATGAAGGGATGCGGCTCATCCTGCGAGACGGAATCCAATTCGGCTTGCTCCTCGGGCGTGATGACCAGGTCGGTGGAATCGCTGCCCAGCCCGCTGGTGAGCTGCATGAGCTCGTTGACATCGGCATGATGGGAGACAAACGACAACTCGCCTTTCAACAGGCCGTTGTTCTTCAGATAATCGACCAGGTTGCGTACCTCGCCCGTCAGATGAAAGTCGGAGTTGCCCAGCTGGACGCTGCTTTCGGCGATGACCAGGTGATCGTCGTGGAAATCGAAGGAGATTTGCGGAACCCTGATTTCCTGGGCAAGGGAGGCGGTGGAACAATAGCCGTTCTGCCAGTTGAAGCTGGCCTGGGGATTCCATTGGAGCAGGATTTCATCGGCCGTTTTGTCTTCACGCAAGTCGGCTGCCACACTGAGGCGGTCGGAGGTGAGTTTGGTGTCGGGCATTTCCACCGACAAAGCCTCGCTGTTGTATTTCAGGGCCACCTGCATCTGGCTGGGATCCTTGGCCTGCGGCTGCAGGTCGATGTCCACCTGGGGCTGGCGGAGCGAGGCCAGCAATTCGGCCGTATGGCCGGCAATATTGTCGGCTGTCAACTGGGCCTTGACCTGGGGCACAGCCGTGCTGTCCTGCAGGTTGAGCACAGCCTCGAAGCCGCAAACGGCCTGACGCAACTCGCCACCCATGTCGTCCATGCTTCCGGCAAGGCGTTCTGCCGAGAGCTGTCCATCGACACTGACTTTGTCTTGACGGTTCAGTACATCGGACACATAGAGGTCCAACGAGGCCTGTTGCAACGAGGCCTCGATGCTCTGTCCCATGGCCGCCGACAAATCGGTGACTTTGGAAAGACGCGCATACAGCGGTTTGGTGCGATGCTTGCGCAGACCGGCCGTCAAATCGGCGGCGGGCAGCTTGATCGAGAGTGTATCGTAAGCGGCATCCAGGTTGCGGAATTTGAAATGGCTGTTGAGAGCTATCTCCTTGAGATTCATATCGACCAACTGAGGCTGGGTGGCTTCCAGGGAGAGATCGCCCTCCAGTTTGCCGCTGTTGATGCTCAGGTTGTCGGGCAGGAAATCCTTCCAGGCCGTCAGAAGAGCCGACAAGTTGGCCTGGAGCTTGATGCGGCGGTCGTCGGCCAAGAGGTTGTCCACTGCCCCGCTGGCTTGCAGACGGGCCTGGTTGGCCTGGAGCGACAAATCTTCGAGCAGCAGGCCGCAGGCCTCACGGTGGTTCAAATCCACGTGGGCATTGGCCAGCAAACCCAAATCGCTGATTTCAGGCAGATCGGCATACAGGACCCTGGCATCGGCCAATTGCATCCTGACATCCACGCAAGGCAGCACCGTATCGACCAGCGTGCCTTCCACATGGCCGCTCAAGGCCAGCCGACCGTCCAGGCTCAGGTTGTCGAGCATCGACGACATCGAAGAGGGAATCAGGCTGAGATAGGTGTCCAGGGGTTCCAGGCCACGGCCCAGCTGGAAATCCAGCAGGGTTTGGACCGCAGCGTTCTCGGGCAGGTAGGCAGCCTGTCCTTCCAATTGCAGGATGAGGGCCTCCAGCGCCAAAGTGGCCTTGCGGAGGTCTATCTGTATGCGTTCGGGCTGCAGACTGGCCTCGAAAGGCACATTGAGACCCAGTGATTTGCGATCGAGCCAAACAGTCTCTCCCTGACGGGCATAGAGACTGGGCACTTCCAGCTGCAAACGACCGTCCATGGCCTCGTCCTGATATTTGACACGGGCCTTGAGCGACATGTCCTTCAGCACAGCCTCCAGGGTGTCGGCCTCGCTGGTGAAGGTCAGCAGCATATTGGTAAAGGAGAGATTGTCCAAATCCAGCCTGTTGAAAGGCAGGACCAGTTGCATGGGCTCCTCCTCGGGCTTTTGGGCGGTGTCGGTGGCAAAGACCTCGTAGTTGCCCTGTCCCTTTTCGTTGATGCGGACGTGGCACACCAGGCCGTCCATGACGATGTCGTCGAGCATCAATTCCTGATGCTTGACAAAAGCCTTGACATCTAAGCCGGCACGCAAGCGATTGACATACAGCAGCGTATCCGGAGTGAACTCGGAATTGCGCAGCAAGAGGCCGTCTATTTCGAGGCCGAAACGGGGGAAGGTGCTGAAAAAAGTGGGCTCCACCCGACCGATGCGGTATTCACACTGGACGAACTCACCCGCATACTTGTCGACCAGACGGGTCAGTTTGTCGGGCGAGAAAACATAGGCCAGGGCGCAGCCGACGACGACAATCACCAGGACCAGCAGCGACAGCAGGCTGATGCCCGCTATTTTGAAGAACTTTTTCATAGCCGATTAACGATCTGATACTCTGGTAAAAGATATTTTCTTGTAGGAATCCTTGTAGGCCATGTGCGAGTGGCTCATCTCTACAATGGTGTAAGGTCCCTTGGGAATCTTGGAGCCACTGATTGAAATGATGTGATACTGCGTCAGTTTGCCATCTTCTAGCGTCCACTCAAAAACTTGGGCTTCGTTTTCATGGACATCCTCCGATTCATCCCAGGTATAACCGTCGCCATTGGGGTAATAGCGCCAGAATTCCTGGGGATTGGCATCGTTGTACCACAAGCCGACCAGGTCGCTCTCATCGCATTCCACGGGGTTGTCCGTTACGCATGCGCTGAAACCCAGCATCAAAAGACAGAGAGCCAGTCCGGAGACCAGCCATTTTGTACGTTTCATAACCATACTGTTATATTTCCAGGGCGCCCGTCAAAGACGAAACCGCCCCGATATGATGACGTTCGCAATAATCCTCGATGCCGCGCACCACTTTCACGCTGACGGCGGGATCGATAAAGTTGGCCGTGCCGATCTGCACGGCGCTGGCACCGGCCAGCAGAAACTCGATGGCATCGGTGGCCGACGAAATGCCGCCCAGTCCGACGACCGGGATGTTGACGGCCTTGGCCACCTGCCAGACCATGCGCAGGGCCACCGGTTTGACACAGGCGCCCGACAAACCGCCCGTGACGGTCGATAGCCGGGGACGACGCTTCTCGGCATCGATGGACATGCCCAAAAGCGTATTGATGAGCGAGACCGAATCGGCCCCGGCGTCTTCGGCGGCCAGGGCAATGTCGGCGATGCTGGTCACATTGGGTGACAACTTGACCATCAGGTGTTTATGATACACCTTGCGGACTGCACCCACCACACTGGCGATGCCTTCGCAGCTCACGCCGAAAGCCATGCCTCCCTGCTTGACATTGGGGCAGGAAACGTTCAACTCGATGGCCGGGATCCGGTCCAGGGCCTGTATCTTTTCGGCACAGGCCACATAGTCATCGACGGTCGATCCAGAGACATTGACCAGCACTTGCGTGTCGTACTGGCTCACTTCGGGATAGATATGCGCGACAAAGTAGTCCACCCCCTTGTTTTGCAGCCCTACGGCATTGAGCATGCCCGAAGGGGTTTCGGCCATCCGGGGATAGGCATTGCCCTCGCGGGGATGCAAGGTGGTACCCTTGACGATGATGCCACCCAAGTCGGAAAGATCGATGAAATCGGTGTATTCACGGCCATAGCCGAAAGTGCCCGAAGCTGTCAGCACCGGATTCTTCAGACTCAAACCAGGAAGTTTTACGCTCAGATCTGCCATTTCAGTTGATTGATGTTGAAAACAGGGCCCTCCTGACAGACACAGCGGTGTCCCTCGACGGTGTCTTCCACACAGCACAGGCAGGCGCCGATGCCGCAGGCCATGGTGTTTTCGAGTGAAACCTCGCACCAAATGCCTTTTTGACGGGCATAACGGGCCACCGCCACCATCATGGGCTTGGGACCGCAGCAATAGATCCGGTCGGGCGACGGCCCCTGCAGGACAGGATGGTCCGTCACCAGGCCCTTGGTGCCGGCCGAGCCGTCCTCGGTGCAGAGGCACAGCTCGCCATATTGTTCAAACTCATTGAGTTGTATCAGATCTTCGGCGCTGCGGCCACCCAGCAGGAAAACCGGCTGATGGCCTTGCTGCCGAAGCACCCGGCCCAGATAGAGCAAGGGGGCTGTGCCGATGCCACCGCCCACCAACAGGCAGCGCTCGCGGGTGGAAGACTGGGGCAAGGTGTAGGGACGACCCAAAGGAAATATGACATTGACCCGGGTCTGCACAGGCCACTCGGCCATGGCACGGGTACCAGCACCCACTTTGCGTACCAGCAGCCAGAGTTCCCGCCGTTCCCGGTCGATGAAATGGATGGAGACCGGACGACGCAGATAGGTAGCAGGAGACTGATCCACACGTACTTGTAAAAACTGACCCGGTGCCGCTTCCGGCAAGGGTTCCACATCGGAACGCAGTTTGAGCAGTACTGTCTGGGGCCATTCCCGCTTCTCGGCCAAGCGCAAATCAAGAATACGTTTCACCATGGTGCATGAAAACCGTTACCTTATTATATAGAGGCAAAGGTAGTGAAAGAAGGGAGCAAACGCAAATATATATGCCGAAAGTATTTCGCTGCGGCCAGCATCCAAGGGTCACCGACAGAACTCCTCGAAAGTGTTGTCGGCGTAGAAAACGACAATTTTGGTGATGCGGGAATGAGTCGGTTTGACAGGTATTTCCTCTTGAATATCAGAAGATTTCATTTGTTTGGAGGGTCTTTTTGAGCCTTTTTCCCGGCCATATTCCTCCTCTGCGCCGACCTCCGGGACGGATATGGGATTCTCAGGGAACAAAACAGGGTAATCAGCTCCCGTTTGAGACTTCAGCATCTCTCCTTTGCCCGTCATCAGCCACTCCACATCGATTTCGGGGCAAGAAGAGATGATTCTCATCAGTGCGGAAGAGCTGGGAAGGTTGCGATCGTTGAGAATATGGGACAAAGCAGAGCCGTTAATTTGCACTTTTTTAGAAAACTGAGCCGCATTCAGGCCCTCATACTCCATGATTTGTCTGATCCTGTCTTTCATTTTATGCTGTATAATATGCATTTTGATTTCCACAAATGTATATCAATTTTTTCATCGGTCAAATGACAAAAGAAAAATATTTTTCATCCTTCACAAATACAAAATTCAACTATGTAAAATCACAAATCCATTGACAAATGCAAAAGTAAAAGAAAGCCAACGGTTTTGCACTTGTTCACGATTAATCCAATGTTATCGAAACGGGACCTTACATATGAATCAAGATACTATATTTCAGCATATTAATATATGATATGTAACGTACTCGCTTTAAACTTTCCAACAATTGGAGGCAAAAAGGCCGGAAATGGCCGATGAAATGGGATTAATACGACACATATCCCTATCATAGCCAGTACAATACACTACTCTTCCAAAGTGCTTGCTTCAAGTGGTTTTTTGCCCCTCTCATTAACAGGTTGGGAAACGCCTTCTGCCCGGGCTCATTCCACATTTGTCATCAAAATGGCGGATACACATTTCTCATCATGACATCGGGCAGCCTTGCCATCGGGCCATACGATTTGCAACGGCCGCCTCCATTCCATCGTATAAAAACTCCTGCATGCAGGCTATGCAAAATGTTGGTCCGTATGCAAAACTCCGCTGCCTGGCACCCGACTGGAAAGTTAAACAAATTAAGGAATCCGGGGCTTCCATGAGAATCCGGGCTCACTCCCCTGTTCCAAGGGAAAAAATCCGATTTCAACGGAAAAAACGGCTCGATACGCCCGTATTTCCCTACAGAATCACGTCACAAAGCCGAATATTCGATTCTCAGCGGGTTAAAACATTGCTTTTTCAAAGTCAAAACACTACTCTACAAGCAATTAAGTCCATAATCATCTGGTTGGACAAAAACAGCGTGATATTTTTTTTCAGCGAAATTACCTCAGTTTTTTTCATTCGTTGTATTTTTGTCCCTGACTAAAACACTCAAACCTTACTATTATGTGCGGAATTGTCGCTTATATCGGAAACCGTCAGGCCTACCCCATTTTGATCAAAGGACTGCATCGTCTGGAATACCGTGGATATGACAGTGCCGGTGTGGCATTGATCGAAGAGGAAGATATCAACATCTATAAAACCAAGGGCAAGGTCGCCGATTTGGAGCATTACGCCGAGTCGAAGAACACCCAGGGCACCATCGGCATCGCCCATACCCGCTGGGCCACCCACGGCGAGCCCAACGATGTGAACGCTCATCCGCACTACTCCGAGAACGATTCGCTGGCCATCATCCACAACGGCATCATCGAAAACTACGCCCTGCTCAAGCAAGCGCTTGAGGCAGAGGGCTATACTTTCAAGAGCGACACAGACACCGAAGTGCTGGTCCAGCTGATCGAATACATCAAGGAAACCAACCGTTGCCAGCTGTTCGAGGCTGTCCAGTCGGCCCTCAAGCAGGTGGTCGGCGCCTATGCCATCGCCGTGATCGAAAAGGGCAACAAGAACGAGATCATCGCCGCCCGCAAGAGCAGTCCGATGGTCATCGGCATCGGCGACGACGAGTATTTCATCGCCTCCGATGTCACCCCCATCATCGAATATACCGACAAGGTGGTCTATCTCAACGACGAGGAAATCGTGCAGATACGCCGCCACGAGCCGCTGAAGATCGTCAATTTCCAGAACGAGGAAACCAAGGTCGATGTCCAGAAGCTCAATATGAACATCACACAGCTTGAAAAAGGCGGTTACGACCACTTCATGCTCAAGGAGATCAACGAGCAGCCGCGCACCATCGTGGATTGCATCCGCGGACGCATCAACCAGTCGGCCACCGATGTCAAGTTGTCGGGTGTCATCGACCACAAGGAGAAGTTCCTGAATGCCAGGCGTATCATCATCATCGCCTGTGGCACTTCATGGCATGCCGGACTCATCGGCAAGCACATGATCGAGGAATTCTGCCAGATCCCCGTCTGCGTGGAATATGCCTCCGAATTCCGCTACAGCCACCCGGTGATCAACTCCGACGATGTGGTCATAGCCATCTCCCAGTCGGGCGAAACGGCCGACACGCTGGCCGCCGTCGAACTGGCCAAGAGCAAAGGCGCCTTTATATACGGTATTTGCAACGTCATCGGTTCGTCCATTCCGAGAGCCACACATTCAGGCACTTACATCCATGTCGGACCGGAAATCGGTGTGGCATCGACCAAGGCCTTCACCGGTCAGGTGACCGTGCTCTGCATGCTGGCCATGGCCATTGCCAAGGAGAAGAACAGCATCGACCACCAGCGCTATCTCTCTGTTCTGAAGAGCCTCTACTCGCTGCCCAACCTGCTGCAGGAAGTCCTCAAGCTCGACAGCCAGATCAAGAACATGTCGCTCATCTTCACCTACGCCCACAACTTCCTTTACCTGGGCCGCGGCTACAACTATCCCCTGGCCCTGGAAGGCGCCCTGAAACTGAAGGAAATTTCCTACATCCACGCCGAAGGATATCCTGCCGCCGAGATGAAGCATGGCCCCATTGCCCTGATAGACAACGAAATGCCCACCGTGGTGATTGCCACCAACGACAGCGTTTACGAAAAGACCATCAGCAACATCCAAGAGATCAAGGCGCGTGGCGGCAAGGTCATTGCCCTGGTTACCAAAGGCGACCAAATTGTCTCCTCCATGGCCGACTACAGCCTGGAAATCCCGCCGGTGGACGAATGCCTCGCTCCGGTGGTATCGTCCATTCCCCTGCAGCTGTTTGCCTACTACATTGCCATCAACAAGGGACGCGACGTGGATCAGCCGCGCAATCTGGCCAAATCCGTCACCGTGGAATAAAAAGCTGTTTACAGGCCATAGACATTGGCACTGATCAGTTTGGAGACAAAGCCCTCGCTACCGATGACCCAAACTAGGTCGCCGGTTTCGATCTCGAAGTCGAAATTGGGGTTGACGATGTGTTTGTTCTTGCGTTCCACTCCGATTATCAAGCACTTGTGATCACGGCCTATCTGTGATTCGGCCAGCGTTTTGTGTGCCATGGGGGAAGCATCCGACACGGGGATGCCCGAACAACACAGGCGTTTGTCGCTCGAGCTTTCCTCCCGGTGCGAGAACTGGTGGAGCGTCATCAGGGAATCGGGCACGAATTCCAGCTTCAGATAATCGGCATTGAGCAGCTTGAAGGCGGCATTGCGGCCGGCCAGCGTGATGACGTCGCCCTCTTGGAAGAAAAAGGTGCGGTCGGGAATGTTCTCGATTTCCTCTCCCCGGCGCACACGCACCACCATCAGATTGAATTTCGAACGGAAAGCCAGCTCCTGCAAGGATTTGCCTATCAGGTAGGAATCGGGCATGACACGCATGGAAAAGGCGTAGAGCACCTTGTCCATCCAATGGCCCCCGCCCATGTCGCTCACCTCGCGCACGCCCTTGTTTTCCTCTATCTTGCGCAGGTTCTCCTCCATCTGCCGCTCATTGAGGTTGATGACGAAACGCGATTCCAGGTTCCAATAGTGGCGCATGAGCCACCTGGAGCGCATGATGACCCACACCAGCACCAGGGCGATGGGCAAAACCAGCCAGACGGAGATATTCAGGAAATATGCCAGCACATAGGTGATGGCGACCAGGGCGACCAGTAAGCGCAAATAGGTCAGTCCCAACAAGATATAGCGATTGTTCTTGTTCTCGGCCCAGAGGTTCATCATCATGCCGGAAGTCTTCGAGCGGTTGCTGACGATGGACTTGAGGAAGGGCGACATGACCAGCAGCGTGACCAGGGCCATGCCGATGCCGGCCCAAGGCTGCGCCAGGCCCAGGTCGGAGACAAAGGGCTGTAGGAACTGCATGGAAAGCATCATGATACCGATGATGACAATGAGCATCAGCAGCAGGTTGGTCAGATAGGGCTTGAGCAGGTGCAGCCAATCCTGCGTGTTCTTGGAAGCGCTTTCTCCGCCGCGGCGTTCGGTGAAACGTCGGTTCCAGCCTTCCGGCAGCCTTCGCTGCAAGAAAGCGGCCACCGGATCGGAGGCCTTGATGATATAAGGTGTGACAAAGGTGGTGATGACCGAAACGGCCACCGCCACGGGATACAGGAAGTTGTCGGTGACCTTGAGGCTGAGCCCCAGACCGGCGATGATGAAGGAGAACTCCCCTATCTGCGCCAGGCTGAAACCGCTCTTGACAGCGATATCGACCGGCTGGCCCGAGAGGGTCATGCCCGTGAAATTGCCCACTATCTTGAACAGGATGACACAAAGGGTGATCAACAGGATGGGCCAGGCATACTCGACGATGACCGACAGATTGACCATCATGCCCACCGAGACGAAGAACACGGCCCCGAACAGGTCCTTCAAGGGCTTGATCAGCCGCTCGATACGGAAAGCCTCGACCGATTCGGCCAGGATGGAACCCATGATGAAAGCCCCCAGGGCCGAGCTGAAGCCCACCTTGACGGCGATGACCACCATGCCCAGGCACAGACCCACGGCGACCACCAAAAGGGTCTCGTCGTTGAGCAAGGGCCGCATGACCTTCAGGAAAGACGGAATCAGATAAATGCCGAACAGCAGCCACAAGGCCAGGAAAAACAGCAGTTTGAAGACCGAGGTCATCATGCCCCAGGCCGAGAATTCGCCGCTGCCGGCCAAGGTGGAGAGAAGCACCATCAGCACCACGGCCACCAGGTCTTCGACCACCAGCACCCCGAATACCAGCCTGGCAAAGGGCTTTTCACGCAGGCTCAGGTCGTCGAAGGTCTTGATGATGATCGAGGTGGACGAAATCGACATCATGCCGCCCAAAAAGATGCTGTTCATATTGCCCCAGCCCATCAGGCGGCCCAGGCAGTAGCCCACGAGAAGCAGCGTGAGGATCTCGACGGAGGCGTCGATGAACACCGTCTTGCCCACGCTGAGCAGTTTCTTGAAGCTGAATTCCAATCCCAGGGCAAACAGCAGGAACAACACGCCGATGTCGGCCCATATCTGGATATTGGCCGTGTCCTGGACCGAGGGCAGCAAGGTGATGGCCGGGCCGGCCATCATGCCGGCCACAATGTAGCCCAGCACGACCGGCTGCTTCAACTTCTTGAAACAGAGCGTGGTCAGGCCAGCCACTATCAATATCAGGGCCAGGTCGGAAATCAGAAACGGCAGGTGTCCCATAACACTGGCAAAATTATCCACTTTGACAGCCTTTTCAAAATCCAGCCGGGCCTTTTTTTGGAGAAAAAGGCAACTCTCCCGGCCAGGCAGAAAAAAATTTGGGATTGCCCGGGCTTTGTCCTATATTTGTTTGCCCAATCAGGTCATCAAAAGTTTAACCGATCCATAAAAACCAACGACTATGATTTTCGACCAATTAGCCCACAGTGCCGTCTATGAGAGCCTTCATCCGCTGTTCAAGCAGGCTTTCGACTACATCAGAAGCCACGATTTGAAAGCACTCCAGCCCGGCAAAATCGAGCTGGACGGCAGCAAATTGTATATCAACATCCAGGAGCCCGCAGGCAAGACCCGCCAGCAGGCCCGCCTGGAGACCCACCGCAACTACATCGACATCCAGGTCTGCCTCGAAGGCAAGGAAAGCATCGGCTGGCGGGATGCCGACGACTGCAGCCAGGTCACGGAAGGCTACAATCCCGACCGCGACATCGCCTTTTTCGCCGAACAGCCCACGTGCTATGTGGACATGATTCCAGGCGATTTCTGCATCCTCTACCCGGGCGACGCCCATGCTCCCTGCATCGGTGAGGGCAAGATCAAAAAAGCCATCGTCAAAGTGCTCATCTAACGTCAACCATGGCCCGCACGCTCAGGATAATCAAGGACGACCCTTGGCTCAAGCCCTATGAACAGGCCATTGCCGGTCGGTATGCCTATGCCCTGCAAAAAGAGAAGGAACTCTGCGGCGACAAGACCCTCTCGGACGTGGCCAACGGCCATCTGTATTTCGGGCTGCACCGTACCGACCAGGGCTGGGTGTTCCGCGAATGGGCGCCTCATGCCACGGCCATCGCCCTCATAGGCGACTTCAACCAATGGCAGGAAAACGACAGGTATGCGCTCTCGAACATCGGCAACGGAATTTGGGAAGTGAAACTCGAGGCAGGTGCCCTGCAGCACGGACAACACTACAAAATGCTGGTCAAATGGGAAGGCGGCTGCGGAGAGAGGATTCCCGCCTGGGCCACCCGCGTGGTGCAGGACAACCGGACACATGTCTTCTCGGCCCAGGTCTGGGCCCCGGAGCAGCCCTACCGCTTCCGCAGAAAACGCCCTGCCCGCCCCAAGGACGAGCCCCTGCTCATCTATGAATGCCATATCGGCATGGCCACCGAAGAGCAAAAAGTGGGCACCTACGACGAATTCCGCCGCCTGGTGCTGCCGCGCATCGCGGCCGACGGCTACAACGCCATCCAGATCATGGCCATCCAGGAGCATCCCTATTACGGCTCCTTCGGCTACCATGTCTCCAGTTTCTTCGCCCCCTCCTCCCGCTTCGGCACGCCCGAAGAGCTCAAACAGCTCATCGACGAGGCCCACGGCCTGGGACTGTCGGTCATCATGGACCTGGTGCATTCCCATGCCGTCAAGAACACCGTGGAAGGCCTTGGACAGCTGGACGGCAGCCATGACCTGTATTTCCACAGCGACAGCAGCCGGCGCGAGC
>JAGDCW010000112.1 GCA_017958305.1 Bacteroidales bacterium
CCGGCAAACCCTAGCCGCCCGTGGCTATGAACGGGGGGAACCACGGCGAAGCCGTGGGGGGATGAGCGAAGCGAAGGTTTGCGGGGCAAAGCTGCCGGAACGTTTCAGCCAGGAGGCCGGAACGAAACCGGGGCAAGGCTGCCGGAACGGCATCCTTCCGGAAAAGAACGGGCAACCCCTGGCCGACATCTGCTGTCCGTCCGGCTCGAACAAAAAAAAGCGGCCGATGTAATCAGCCGCTTTTCAGTGGGAACTAGCAGATTCGGACTGCTGACCTCTTGCGTGTGAAGCAAGCGCTCTAAACCAGCTGAGCTAAGCTCCCGTTTTGCGGGCACAAAGATGAGAATTATTTTTGAATCTTCTGCCTTCTGCCGTATTTTTTTTCGGCCGCGACAGACAGAGGAACAGAATTCGAGTTTTTTCCTTATCTTGGCACCGCGCATCTGCAAGGCAGGAAAAACCTGATGCGGCAGACGCGCGTTGACACATTACAACAGCGATTACTCCATGGACAACAATGCAGTTGCGGGCACCAGGCCCCCCCGCCTGACGTGGGCCAATTACATCAGTTTCGGCACGGGCGACCTGGCCCAGAATCTCATTTTCCAGACGGTGGCCTGTTTCCTGATGCTGTACCTGTGTACAGTACTCAAGATCAACCCCGCCTTTGTAAGCGGACTTATCCTCGCCGTCAGGCTCCTGGACTGTTTCTGGAGTCCGGTCGTTGGGAAATACATCGACAACCACAATCCCAGACTGGGGAAATACCGCACCTACCTGCTTTACGGCGGTATTCCCCTTACAGTGGCCGCCTGCCTGCTGATGCTTCCCGCGGCTGCCACCTGGTCCATGACCATGAAGATTGTCTATGCCACGGTCAGCTATACCCTGCTGAGCATGATCTATTCGGTGGTGAACATACCTTACGGCTCGATCATGGCCAGCATGACCCGGGACAACGATGAGGTGCTTATCCTGACCTCCACCCGGATGGTCTGCGCCAATATCGGTCAGATCGTCGTCCAGGCGGGCTTCCCCATCGGCCTGGCCATGTGCGTTCATTCCGCCATCAACTGGAACCAGGCCACATTCATGGCTATCGGCACCATTCCCGCCTTCATCATCCTGCCTTCTCTGCCCATCCTCAAGAAATGGTTCGGCAAGAAGGGCCTTTATTATCTGCTGCTCTCGGTCGGTTTTGTGGGATTTGCCATCCTGTTCACCATCGGTAAATTCTTTGATGTCCAGAGCTGCAAGACCATTGTCCAGATCGCAAAGGTCATGACAGGCGTAGGTCTGCTGGTGGGTTCACTCATGTGGGCCCTGATTCCGGAGGTCGTCACCGAGGCAGAGTACCGCACCGGGAACAGGCCGGCGGCCATCATCAATGCACTGGCAGGTGTCGCTTTCAAGGCAGGGTTCTCCATTGCCGGATGGATTACGCCGTTGGTCATGGGCATGATCGGGTTCAACCTGGCCAGCGAGGAGTCTGCGCTGCCGACCGATCCCAAGGCATGGTTCACGGTCACCTGCATCTTCGCCATCGTAGGTTTTGTGCTCCTGACCCTCTGTTTCCTGGGCAGCAAGGAGAATATCACCACCACCCCGGAGAAACCGGTTTCGTTCAAGGAAATGTGGCAGGAATTCAAGGCCAACAAGTGCCTCCAGCTGGTGCTCGGCGTGTTTGTGGTCGTCTTCCTGGCATCCTTCATCAGTGCTCCGGTCAATGCCTACTATACCGAGTTGAATAATTATTCGGCCATTGTACAGAACGCCATTCTGTGGTTTACCACCGTCATTCCGGCCCTCCTTCTTATTGTCGTAGGCTACCTGATCTTCAAGTATCCCCTGACGGATGAGAAACTCGATGAAATCAACAAAGAAATTGAAGCAAGACAACTCAACGCATAACCGATATGGCAAAGAAAGTTCAGAAACGCTATCTCTTCCCCGCTGACTACATGGCGGATCCGTCCGTACACGTGTTCGACGGCAAGCTGTACATCTATCCGTCCCACGACTGGGAATCGGCCGCACCGGACGACGACTTCGGCAGCGAGTACGACATGAAGGACTACCATGTCCTTTCCCTCGAAGGCAACGACCCGATGACCTCCCCCGTCAAAGACAACGGCGTCGCCCTCGACATCAAGGATATCCCCTGGGCACGCCGACAGCTGTGGGACAACGAGGTCGTGAAAGGCCGCGACGGCAAGTATTACATGTACTTCCCGGCCAAGGACAAGACCGACATTTTCCGCTGCGGCGTTGCCGTATCGGACTCCCCCACCGGCCCCTTCAAGGCCAAGCCGGACCCCATCCGCGGCAGCTATTCCATCGACTACGCCATCCTGCACGACGATGCGGACGACGAGTACTATATGTACTTCGGCGGCATCTGGGGCGGTCAACTCCAGCGCTACGAGGATAACCTCGCAAAGGACTGCGGCACCTCCTATCCGGCCGACGACCAGCC
>JAGDCW010000003.1 GCA_017958305.1 Bacteroidales bacterium
AAGCTGGTCATACTGGCGCGCGAAGCCGGTTACCGGGTGGAGCAGGACGACGTGGTGAAGAATCTTTTCGTGCCGGCCGAGTATTTCGAGGGCACGCTCGACGACTTCTGGCTCCGCATCCCCGAGATGGATGCCGAGTTTGAGGCCCGTCGCCAGGTGCTCGAGAAGGAAGGCAAGAAATGGCGTTTCGTGGCCAAGATGGAGAACGGCCAGTGTTCGGTGGGCCTGCAGGCCGTCGATCAGCGCCATCCCTTCTACGATCTGGAAGGCAGCAACAACATCATCCTGATCCAGACCGAGCGCTATTTCAACGACCCGATGGTCATCAAGGGCTATGGCGCCGGTGCCGGTGTCACGGCGGCCGGTGTCTTCGGTGACATCATTTCAATCGCCAATATCCGGTAACGATGCGCTATCTGATAGTTTTGGGAGACGGCATGGCCGACGAGCCGATCGAGGCGCTCGACGGCAAGACCCCCATGCAGACGGCCCTGACGCCGATGATGGATTTCCTGGCCCGAGAAGGCCGCTGCGGTTTGCTGCAAACCGTGCCCGATGGATTCGCCCCCGGCAGCGAGATCGCCAACATGGGCCTGCTGGGCTACGATGTGAGCCGTCAGTTCGAAGGACGCGGCTCGCTGGAGGCTGCCAGCATGGGCGTGCATATCGACGACGGGGTGATGGCAGCCCGCTGCAACCTCATCTGCATTGAAAACGGCAAGATCAAGAACCATTCGGCCGGCCATATCTCCAATGAGGAGGCCGCCCAATTGATCGATTTCCTGAACGAGAAGCTGGGCACCGACCGCCTGCGCCTGTGCGCCGGCATTTCCTATCGCCACCTGTTGCTGCTCAAGGGCGGCGACAAGCGCCTGGTCTGCACGCCGCCGCACGATGTGCCCGGCACGGAGGCTGCCAGTGTGATGATCCGGCCCGCTGTGCCCGAGGCCCAGCCCACGGCCGACCTGCTCAACGAGTTTATCCTGCGTTCGCAAGAGATCCTGCCCACTCACCCGGTCAACATGGCCCGACGGGCCGCCGGCAAGGACATGGCCAATTCGGTCTGGCCCTGGTCGCCGGGTTACCGTCCGTCGATGAGGCCCATGACCGAGCTGTTCCCGGCTGTCCGCAGCGGGGCGGTGATATCGGCCGTCGATCTGATCAAGGGCATCGGCGTGTATGCCGGGCTGGAACCCGTCGAAGTGGAAGGGGCCACCGGACTGTACGACACCAACTACGAGGGCAAGGCCCAGGCCGCCATCGAGGCCCTGCGCCGGAAAGATTTTGTCTTCCTGCATGTGGAAGCTTCCGACGAGGCCGGTCACGAGGGCGATGTTGATCTGAAGATCCGCACCATCGAATATCTCGACCATCGGCTGCTGGAACCCATCGTCAAGGAAGTTTCCACTTGGGATGAGCCTGTCACCATTGCCGTGCTGCCCGATCATCCCACGTTCTGCCGTACCCGCCTGCACATGGCCCTGCCCGTGCCTTTCCTCATTTGGCGCAGCCAAGGCCTGGAGCCCGACGGCCAAACGGCTTTCCAGCCCGACCAGACAGAAGTTTTCGATGAACTTTCCGCCAGGCAGGGCAGTTATGGCCTCTTGCACGGAGATGAGTTCATCCGCCTTTTCTTCAACGGAAAAACCAAGTAATCATGAAATACTACAGCACCAATCACCAGGCACCCAAGGCCACTCTCGAGCAGGCCGTTGTCAAAGGGCTTGCCCCCGACCGTGGCCTGTATATGCCTGAGCGTATCAATCCGCTGCCTGTCTCTTTCTATGAACGCATCCAGGAGATGAGTTTCCAGCAGATCGCCTGCCAGGTGGCCGATGCCTTCTTCGGCGAGGACATCCCCGCCGACACACTGCACCAGATAGTCAACGATACCCTGTCGTTCGAGACGCCGCTGGTGCCCGTGAGCGAGGGTATCGACAGCCTGGAACTCTTTCACGGCCCGACTTCGGCCTTCAAGGACGTCGGTGCCCGCTTCATGGCCCGGTTGTTGGGCTATTTCATCCGTCGGCAGGGCCAGCGCCAGGTCAACGTGCTGGTGGCCACCTCGGGCGACACGGGCAGTGCCGTGGCCAACGGCTTCCTGGGCGTCGAGGGCATCCATGTCTATGTGCTCTATCCCAAGGGCCTGGTCAGCGACATCCAGGAGATGCAGTTCACCACCCTGGGCCGCAACATCACGGCCGTCGAGGTGGACGGCACATTCGACGACTGCCAGCGCCTGGTCAAATCGGCCTTCATGGACGAAGACCTCAACCGGCAGCTCTATCTCACATCGGCCAACTCGATCAATGTGGCCCGTTTCCTGCCGCAGGCCTTCTACTATTTCAACGCCTACGCCCAGTGGAAGCGCAGGGCAGGGCAGACGGCCGCCGACTATGGCCGCGACCGGCTGGTGATCTGTGTGCCGAGCGGCAATTTCGGCAACATCACGGCCGGACTCTTCGCCTGGGAGATGGGCCTGCCCGTCAAGCGCTTCATCGCCGCCAACAACCGCAACGACATTTTCCTGAAATACCTCCAGAGCGGTCACTACGATCCGCGTCCTTCGGTGGCCACGCTGGCCAATGCCATGGATGTGGGCGATCCCAGCAATTTTGCCCGGGTGATGGCCCTCTATGGCGATCATGCCACGGTGTGCCGCCATGTGTCGGGCGCCGCCTACAACGACGAACAGATTGCCCAGACCATCCGCCAGGTCTGGCAGCAGCACCGCTACCTGCTCGATCCCCATGGCGCCTGCGGCTATCGCGCCTTGCAGGAGCATCTGCAGGCGGGCGAGTCGGGTATCTTCCTGGAAACGGCCCATCCGGCCAAGTTCAAGCACACGGTCGAGGGCATCATCGGCGAGCCGGTGGCCCTGCCCGAGCGTCTGGCCGCCTTCATGCGGGGCCGGAAGCAATCGGTGCCCATGACGGCCGCCTTCGACGATTTCAAGGCCTATCTGTCGGCTGCAGCCCGTTGACAACGACAATCATTTTAAGACATCTCAAATACAACAGTCATGAAATCGAATCGCGAATACCGGGCCCAGGCCCGGGCCGCCCTCAAGGGCAATTGGTCGAAGCCGGTCCTGCTGACCCTGTTGATCAGTTTGATCGTCTCCGGACTGACCGGATCATTCTCCTATGTCATCCTGGACAAGCCTTATTTCAGCGTGGTTTCCATGCTGGTCACCCTGCCGCTCCAGTTCGGCTTAGTCGTTGCGATGCTGCTCTTTTTCCGCGGTCAGAAGGAAAACTGCGTCGAAAACGGCTTCCGTATTGCTTTCAAACCCTTCTCCACGGCTTTCCTGGTTGAATTCTTCAAGGAATTCATGGTCGTCCTGGGCCTGGCGCTGCTCGTTGTGCCGGGTATCATCCTGGATATGGCCTATTCGATGGCTGAATTCATCGCCTACGACGAGCCCGAAATCTCCCCGGCCGAGGCCCTGCGCCGCAGCCGCCGTCTGATGAAAGGCCACAAATGGCAGATGTTCTGCCTGGAACTGAGCTTTATCGGCTGGATCCTGCTGAGCTGCATTTTCACCTTGGGTATCGGCTTGCTGTGGGTAGTGCCCTATATGTTACAGAGCATAGCGGCTTTCTATGAGGACCTGAAGCAGGAAGCCCCTGTCTCGGAGTTGGATGCCTGAGTTTCTGCATCGTCGCATGATCAGCATCCTTTTTGTCTGCCACGGCAACATATGTCGTAGCCCGATGGCCGAGTTCATCATGAAGGACCTGGTGGCAAAGGCCGGGCTGGCCGACCGTTTCGAGATTGCCTCGGCGGCCACCAGCACCGAGGAACTGGGCAATCCGGTCTATCCGCCGGCCCGTCGCAAACTTGCCGAGCACGGCCTTGGCTGTGCGGGCAAGACGGCGCGCCAGATGACCCGGGCCGACTATCGGAAATACGACTACCTGATTGCCATGGACCGCATGAACCTTCGCAACATGCGGCCCTTTGTGGGTGACGACCCGAGGGGCAAGGTCTCGCTGCTGATGTCCTATGCCGGCCAGCAGCGCGAGGTGGCCGACCCCTGGTACACGGGCGATTTCGAGACCACCTGGCAAGATTTGAACGAAGGCTGCCGCGCCCTGCTCTCCACCCTGCAATCGCAGATTTAATCCGATATTATCGGTTGCGTTGTCAAATAGCCTTTTTCAAAGGCTTCGGGAAACATAAACTTGGATTGTCCTTCTATTTCGTTTGGAGAATCGGGTTGGGTGAGCGATTTGGCGTTTCTAGATGTGATTACGCTTGTCCCCAGTCGGTAAGAGTGGCATATTGCTGTCCTTGGACACCCGTACGTTTCCATTCGTCGGTCAGTGCTTTTCTGGCCTCCTTTCCCTTCATCCGTTCATTGATCCAGCCTTCTGAATAACCTAATCTACGGTAGTATTCGTAACCTCGGTCGATGGCCAGCTCGGGGTCTTGCATTTCATCAATTCTTTCGCTTGCCACCTGAGCCATCCATTGTTTGAACGGCTCGGCTTTGGGCGAAGGAATGGATTGGATGATGCGGAACAATTGTTTTTGGTCTGCGATGTCCGAATTGCGTTTTTTTCCATCCGCCGCGGTAAATTTGAAGGTGTTACAATTTGTAACGGTTTCGTTTCCTTCGTCGCGAAGGCGCTTTTTAAGCACTCTCCAATATAGAGTTGGGTCTTTGATTAAATATGTCTGCATTAAACCCATATGGATTTCTAGCTGCGACAATGGTGCTGAACTTTTGAGCAGTCTTTTGGGATACTTTTTTCAGAATGGAAATTCTCTTCGCTTGATTAAGGAATAAATGATATATAGGTTTTGCACTATCTCCAGTGCCGCCTCCATCTTCCATCTGATAAGGAGGTGTGTTAATTTTCAGGGTTTGAGTAGGCTAGGAATCGAGATGTAAATCCCCATTAATGGTGATTGCTTGCGTGGGAGGAAAAGCGTAACTTTGCATCACTTAAAGTGGAAGATTGCGTATGGAGGCAATAGGCAGGACATTGGCACAGGTACCGGCAGGCAGCCGGTGCGTCATTGCCAAGGTGCACGGTCACGGAGGTTTCC
>JAGDCW010000113.1 GCA_017958305.1 Bacteroidales bacterium
ATGGTGCAGGAAATCATCACCTATATTATTGTGGCTGTCGCCGTGGTGGTCTCTATCCGCTTTATCTTCGGCCTGGGCCGGAAAAAGCAGTCCTGCTCTTGTGGCTGCGGCGGCAAGAAAGGCGGTAAAGAGTGTGGCCAAAAATACGACAAAGACAGCGACCTTTGTCGTGGCTGCACCCTCCAAAGTGTCTGCCATCCCAAGACAAAATAGTCGGTTCAGCGCTGGCAGATTTCCTTGAAATCGCAGTATTCGCAGGATTTGACCGTGTCGGTGGCCCGGAAGGGTTGACTTGTGTCGTACAGAGGCGAAAGGGCCCGGCCCAGCAACTGGCGGAAATCCTGGTCGTAGGGGCGGTAGTCGAGGACAATCTCCTCGCTGTTTCTGCTTTTTTTCAATGTGATGTCGGCTATCTTGCCGCTGCCCGCGAGCTGGTGCAGGTAAATGACAACAGGCTGAATCGCAGCATCGTTTTGATCGAGTATCCGGCGCAGGCTTTCGGGCAGCCGGGTCTGGGGCATGGCCAGCAGACTGCTGTAGAGGAATAACTGCAAGACATATTTCTGGTGCTTGTTCTTGCACTCGAACAGCTCCGACAGATGGAGGCTGCTTGGCTGGCCACCGGTCTTGTAGTCGATGATGCGGATGTGGTTGTCCTTGCAGTCGATGCGGTCGATGATACCTCCCGTGCGAAAACGCCCCAGCACCTCGCCCCGCTCATCGACGGCGTCGAACATCTCGGGCGCCTCCACCCACATTTCCAAATCGACGATGTCGAAGGGCGCGTACTTGTGGTCGCTGTCGAGCAGTGCCTTGACAAACTTTACCAGCAGCTTGAACTGGATCATCTGCTCGCCGTTGAATTCTTCGTAGGGGCGGAGTCGGCGTATGACCTTGCCTTCCGGGGAGATGGTATGGAAGACCTCGATTTGGAAATAATGCAGCACCACAAATTCTATCAGGCTCTTGGTGTGGCTTGCCTCGTCACCCTTGGCCTTCATCATGTCGCGGATGTCGTCGGCCGTGACATGGACGGCGGTCTGCCAGGCGGCCGGATCCTTGCGATTGTCCTTCTTTTGCTGCAGATAGTCGCAGACGGCCTCATGACTGTGGTTGCGGCCCGATTTTTTGAGCATCAGCCAGGTATAGAGATACTGGGCTGTGCGGTGGAAAATCTCTCCGAAACGGGCGCCGTCCACCTCTTCGCTGATGTCGTCGTCGCTTTTGAGTTGGAGAACATACTTGTAGTAGTATTGCAAGCTGCACCCCAGGAAAGTGTTGATGGCGGTGGGGCTGAGCCGCTCGGGCAGCTGCCCGGCCTGCTTGGCCACCTCCAAGGGGGGGGCGGTGGGCTGCAATATCTCGGCGCTGAGGGCCGATGAGGCGATGCTGAATTGCGATTCCATCATCAGCTGGCGCATGAAACGGCTCATCTCGCCCCGATTCGTCCCTTCGGTCGAAGTGTTATAGACCAGGGTGATGTTTTCGGCCCGCTGCAGGAAACGCAGGAAATAGTAGGCCGAGATGGCGTCCTGGTGCTCCGGTCCGGTCAAGCCGAAGGCCCGGCGCAGGTTGTAGGGGATGAAGGAGTTGTCCATGGCCTTCTGCGGCAGCACGCCCTCGTTGACCGACAGCATCAGCACGTTGCGGAAATCGAGGTTGCGGGTCTCGAGCATTCCCATGATCTGGGCCCCCTGCAAGGGCTCGCCCGAGAAGGGGATGGTGAGGTTGAGCACCTTGAGCGCCAGCTTGCGGTAGGTGGGCAGGGTGATGTCGAAGAGATGGGCCTCCAGCAGGTCGTTCAGATGGTTCAGGGTGGTGTAGGCCTGGAAGAGGCTTTCCTCATAGAGCGGCAGCAACTCCTCGTCCTCGCCGGCCTGGTCGGCCAACCGACGCAGGATGTCCATCATCTTCCGCCCCAGCTCGACGGGCCCGCCGACAGGCTGGAAAATGATGCCCAGCACCTCGTCTTGGCTTAGTTCATCGACCGTGGCACTGAAATAGTTGCCCTGGACAATGGTCCGGGCACAGGCTTCGGCCTTGTCGCTGATGCGTCCGATGAGCGGATTCTGCAACAGCGGCAGGCTGAACTTGGTGCGGTAGTGCTCGCCACGGTAGCCGTCGCAATGCAGCAGGAGCAGTTCCCTGAGCAGGTTATAGACGGGTGTCTGGCTGAGCGGATAGCCCATCGTCACATTCAGTTCGGGGATGCTGTCGGGGATGCAGTGCAACAGGGGCAGCAGCAAGTCCTCACGGCAGAGCACCACGGCCGTCTCGGAAGGCTGGAACGATCCCCGTCCAACCGTCTCGTCGAGCCATTGGCCGGCATAGTGGGCCTGGGCGCTCTCGGTGGGCGAGGCAATGAAATGCACCTGCTTGGGCAATTGGCTCATGCAGTCGAAGTCCTCATCCTTGAGCTGATTGGGGAATTTTTTCAGGTTCTCGCGCAGGAAACGGCCGGCCTCGTTGTCCACCTTGTCGAGATAATAATGGTCGAAATCCCAATAGAACACAGCTTTGCCGGCCTTCTGCAACTGTTCGAAAAGCAGGCTTTCGCAACGGCTCAGGGCGTTGAAGCCGACAAAGGCATAGAGTTTGTCGCCATAGGCATCGGGCGCGATTTCTTCGAAATGCTCCACGACATGGCGGTTGAGCATACCCTGATAGACTTCGCCCCGGGAGGCCAGCTTCTCGCGCAGGGCGGCATAGATGTCGGGCATTTTGTTCCAGAGCCGGATGAAGCGCTTCTTGAGCTCGGTCTCACCCTTTTCGAAATGGCTGAAAAAGCGTTTCAGCACCGCTTCCTGCTCCTCGCTCAGGTGCTCGAAACGGTCGCTGTACTGCTCTTGTTCGCTGATGTTGCGGAAGATCTGCCGGGCATCGGCGCAGTTCTTGTCGATGTTGTCGAAATCGCCCAGCAGCGTGTTGCCCCAGCCGTAGAACTCGTCGAAACTCTCGTCCTTGTCGCCCATGACCTCGCGCCAGACCCCGTACAACAGGCCGCAGAGCAGCAGGGGGTCGGCCACGGTCCAGTCTTTGGCCTGCGGCAGACCGACCAGGCCTTGGGCAAACAGCTCGCCGATGCTGATGAAACGGGGTGCCCAGACGGGTCGCCCGGCCAGGGTGCACAGATGCTCGACAAAGAAGATCCTGGCCCGCTGGTTGGGAAACACCACGGTGATCTCGTTCAGGTGGTGGCCATGCCGGCGATAGAGATCTTCGGCGGTTCTATAGAGGAATGATTTCATAGCGCTCATAAGGTCAGTCGGCTTTCACTTGTTGGACAATACCTGTTTCGACATACCACAGCCAGCCCTGGACGGGAGAGAAACCCATCTCACTGAGCAAGTGCATGTATTCCTGCACCTGGCGACGGTATTTGGCCTGGGGTTGGCCGAATTTGAAATCGATCACCTGCACCTCGCGGCCCCGGCAGATGACCCGGTCGGGCCGACGTTCCTGCAGATGACCTTCGCTGTCGCGATAGAGGATGGCGCATTCGTTGAACAGCTGCTCGTCGCCCCGGTACCATTGGGCAGCCTCGGGGTGGGCCAGCGCCTTTTCGACCGCCTGCAAGGTCTCCTGCTCGAGGTCTTGGGCCAGCAGCCCTTCGCTCACGGCCTGGTGCACGGCCCGGGCAGCGTCCTGTCGGTGGCGTATCTGGGAGAAGATGTAGTGCATCAGCTTGCCGTGTTCGATATAGTCGGTGGTGAAGGGCCCCTCCTTGTCGCGGATAAAGTCGCGCGAACGGTTCGACTGGCGGAAGCGGGTCTTGAGCGGAAAACTCTGGTAGCCGACCGCTATGTCGCCCTGCTGCTGGGCGCTCTTGTCGCTCCCGGTGCTCAACGCCCCGACAGCATACACGGCCTGCTCGGCATCAAACTCCGGCCATTGATTCAGCTGCAGAGACAGCAGGTCGGAGATATGATTCACCTTACCCTTGTCCTGCTTGCTCAGGATGAAAAGGTTGTTTTCGGACCGGGTCAGGGCCACATAGAGCATGTTCAGGCTGTCGATGAGCAACTGCTGGCTTTCTTCGCACCAGTCGGCCCGATAGACCGACTGGGCCATCTTGTCGCCGAAATCGACCGGCACCAGGGGCAGCGCTGCAAAGGGTTCGACGTCGGTGTGGCTCCAAACCGTGTTGCCGTAGGGAGTTTCGTTTTGCAGCGACCAGTCGCAGAAGGGCACGATGACCGTATGGTATTGCAGTCCCTTGGACTTGTGTATCGACAAAATGCGGATGCCTTGCAGGCGTGCCCCCATGGGAATGGGGTTTTTGCTGAGTATATCGTCCCAGTAAGTGAGAAATTCGCCGATGTCCGAAGCGTTTTGGGCTACAAAATCGTTCACATGATCCAGGAAGGAGAACAGGTAGCTCTCCTGGCCCGGTCGCTCGGCGAGCCGGAGCAGCTGGTAGAGCCGGTCGATGATCTCGGTCAGCGGCAATTGCGACAAGGCGGCCAGTTGTGTAGGCAGGTCTTCGGGGCAGTCCGTCTCGAAATGGCTTTTCAACTCCTGCAGGGCAATGGCGTTGTCGGGACGGCTGATATAGCGCAGGGCGGCCACCATCATCCTGATGCTGGGCGATGATCTGAGCTGGAAGGCCTCGTCCGAGACAATCTCGTAGCACAGGCCCAGTTTGTCGGGTTGTCGGGCCACCGATTGCTTGTAGCGGGCAAAGTGTTGGGCAATGACAGGAATGGCCTTGTTTTTCCTGACCAGTATGGTGATTTGTTCGGGCCGGATGCCCTTGCGCTGCAGCTCTTCGACCAAGGCGACCAAGCGGTCGAGGGTCCATGTCCGGTAGTCGCTGTCGTTGTCCTTGTCGTCTTTGAAGAACTCGATCCGGGCCAGCCCTTCGGTGTTTTTCCTGACGCATTCCTGCTGCACATTGGCATAGGCATGGCGGATTTCGTCGCAACGTTCGGCGCCGATGCTCTCCTGGTATTGCAGACAGACTTTTTCTATCAGGGCGGGGAAGAGGCGGTTGTTGAACTCCACGACCGAGCGGGCGCTGCGGAAATTGCGGCTCAGGTCGCGGATGTCGGTCCGGGCGGTGGCCAGCTGGTCGGCGATATGGCCCAGGATGCGCCAGTCGCCGTTGCGGAAGCGGTAGATCGACTGCTTCTCGTCGCCCACGATGAGATTGTCGTGGCCGTTGGCCAGGCACTCGGTGAGCAATTGGCGGAAGTTGGCCCATTGCAGCTGCGAGGTGTCCTGAAACTCGTCGATCATGATGTGGTCGAGGTCGGCGCCGATTTTCTCAAAGATGAACGAAGCGTCGCTGTCGCTCACCACGGCTTGGAGCAGATGGGCCGTATTGCTCAGCAGGAAACGGTTTTCCTCCTCGTTGAGCTGGTTGGTCGTAGCGGCGATATCGGACAGCAGGCCGGCCTGGTAGAGATGGGCCAGGCTCAGTTCGACCGAGGCGATGACGGGCCAGTTGCGGGCGCGGACATCCTCGCAGTGCTCCAGGATGGGAATCAGCTCCTCTTCGGCCATGTCAATGATTTCGTCTCGAAGAGGCCCGTTTTTCGTCACCCAGTTTTCGGCATCTTCCAAGGCACTCAACACTCTGGCTCCAACAATCCCCGGATCGTATTTCCCGTCTTTCAACTTGAAGAAATAGCCCAACACGCCACTTTTGCCATGGGCAAAATTCTCTTCGCACCAATCGTTTTCATCGTAGATCTTGAAAAACTGCCCGACAGCCTGGTCGATCTCTTTGACGGCCTTTTTCTTGAGGGCCTGCAGTTGCTCTTGGTAGTTCTTGAGGAAATCCTTGTCGTGCAGGGCGGCGGCCAGCTGGCCTTCGTATTGCTGGAACTTTTCTTTGAAGATGTTTTGGCCGAACTCCATCAGGGCCTTGCCGACATAGCGGCTGCGACCCTGGTCGATCTGGTTGTCGATGTAGTCGCCAATCCACTTGAGCAGCTCGGGATGCTCGGAGGCCTTTTCGAAGAGGTCGGCCACGGCCTTTTCCAGCACAGCATCGTTGTCGAGGTCGATGTTGAAGCTGCTGCCCAGCCCCAGTTCGCGGGCCAGGTTGCGCAGGACGGTTTGGAAGAAGGTGTCGATGGTCTCGATGCGGAAATAGCTGTAGTCGTGCAGGATCAGCGTCAGAGCCAGGCTGGCTTGCTGCCGAATCTTGTCGGCCGTCCACGAGGGGCCCATCTCTTGGGCCAGAGCCTGCATGAGATGTTCGGTCTTGTTGTCTTCGCGGCCTTGTGACAGGGCCCACAGATTGTCGAGCACGCGCTCTTTCATCTCGCCGGCGGCCTTGTTGGTGAAGGTCACCGCCAGGATGTGCCGGTAGGCATCGGGCCGCTGCAACAGCAGCTTGATGTATTCGACGGCCAGGCGCCAGGTCTTGCCCGAGCCGGCAGAGGCTTTATAGACGACGAGTTTCGACATGGCTACAGCGTGGCGGCTATTCGGTATCGTCTTCATCGACATCGTCGGGGCCGATGTCGGGCAACAGGATGCGGGTCTCGGCCTCGGGCAGGGCTTCCACGTTGCGCAGGCGCCGGATGATGGCTCGCGTGCGGGTGCCGCGCATCTGCTCGATGGCCTTGTCGGCCGACTGCAGACCTTTCTGGGCCTTGTCGAGCAGGTCGTTGAACTTGGCAAACTCGGTCTTGATGGCCCCTAGCGTCTGCCACACCTCGCTGCTGCGTTTTTGGATGGCCAGCGTGCGGAAGCCCATCTGCAGGCTGTTGAGCAGGGCGCCCAAGGTGGTGGGGCCGGTCACCATCACATGGTAGGTGTCCTGCAGCTCGTGGTTCAGGCCGGGGCGGCGCAGGATCTCGGCATAGATGCTCTCGAAGGGCACGAACATGATGGCGAAATCAGTGGTGTAGGGCGGATCGATGTATTTGTCGCGGATGTCGCGGGCCATCTTCTTGAGCGTGATTTCCAGCTGACGGGCCCGCTCCTCGGCCAGCGCCTGTTCGCCTTTTTCCAAGGCGGCGGTATATTGTTCATAGACATCCATCGGGAACTTGGAGTCGATGGGCAGATAGACTGGCCCCTGGTCATCGTCCTTGCCGGGCAGCTTGACGGCAAACTCGACCCGTTCGGTGCCCGTATGTGCTGTGCGGATGTTGGCCTCGTACTGGTCGGGCGCCAGCATCTCTTCGAGCAGGCTTTGCAACTGCACTTCGCCGAAGGTGCCCCGATTTTTGACATTGCTCAGCACCTTCTTCAATCCTCCCACATCGGAGGCCAGATGCTGCATCTCGCCCAGGCCTTTCTGCACGTTCTCGAGCTGTTCGCTCACCAACTTGAACGACTGGCCGATGCGTTCGTTGAGTGTCTTCTGGAGCTTTTCATCGACCGTGGAGCGCATTTCCTCCAGTTTCTTTTCGGTGACGTCGGTCAGCCCCTTGAGCGACTGGTCGAGGGCCGAACGGATTTCGGTGATCTGCTCACGGATCTCGCTGCGCTGCTCCTTGGCCTGGCGGGCGGTCTCTTCGCGCTGGATGCGGGCTTGCTGGCTCAGCTCCTCGCGCTGCTCCTTGGCCTGTCGGGCCGAGAGCTCTTCCTGGCGGCGGCTGTCGTCCCTGTGCTGCTGCTCCATGCGCTCCAGTTGTGCGCGCAGGGCCTCGATATCCTTGTCCTTGCGGGAGGGGATAAGTAGCAATACGATGATTGTCAGTCCAATAACGATTGATGCGATGAGCAAATAAGTGGTCATAGTCGTGTGTGTGGTTCAAGGCCCAAGATACGAAAAAATTGGCAAGTACGTGATGAATTTCGTACCTTGTGCGCGTTTTTCATCGGAAATTTCATGTCAAAAATGCGTAATATTGTCCTGATATCGCTGCTGACAGCCCTGACGGCTCTGATCATGCCGCTTGCCGCCCAGCAGCCCCGTACGCTCACACCCCGTGTGGCCGAAGTAGGTCCGGCACCTGAAGAAAATCTCTCCTACGAGTTGTTGTTCAACTGGAAGTTTGTCTGGATCAAAGCCGGCACAGCCCGCTTAGTGACCCGCGGTGTCGATTATGAAGGCCGTCGTGCCAGCGAAACCACCTTGTATGTCCATACTTCCAAGAAGGCCGATGCCATCTTCCTGCTGCGCGACACCATCACGGCAGTGCTCAGCCCCGATCAGGATCCACTGTTCTATTACAAGCATTGCCGCGAGGGCGACGGGCAGGTCAACGAGAAGGCTTGGTATTCGCGTCCGGCCCCGGGCCGTTTTCAAGTGCGTCAGCGGAAGATCTACAACAATGGCACGGTGCGCCAGACCGACACCATCTGCTCCCAGCCGGTCTATGACATGATCAGCATGATCCAGTGTGCCCGGCACAGCGATTTCTCCACCCTCGACGCTGGCGACCGCATTTCCTTTTTGATGGCCCAGAGTGCCCGGGTCGCCACCCAGGTGCTGGTCTATGGCGGCCGTGAAAAACTCAAGGTCGGCAACCGGACGGTCGAGTGCCACCGCTTCTCGCAGATGGCACCCAAAACCGAAAAGGGCCGTACCGTGGAAGAAGAGCAGGTGAGAATCTACGTGCAGGACAATGCCGAGCGCACCCC
>JAGDCW010000114.1 GCA_017958305.1 Bacteroidales bacterium
CCTCCTCGGCCGGTTCGGACTCCCTGTCGGGTTCGGGCTCACGGGGCTTTTCCACTTCACGGGGCTTCCGGGGCTTTTCTTCCCTGGGTTTGCGCCGGCCCCAGCCTTTGCGTTCTTCCTCCTCCTTTTCGCCGAACAAGTTGGTCTGCACCTTCTCCTCAGGCTCGGGAAGCTTCACAGGCTCGGCCGAAGGGCCGTCCGACAGGAGCAGCAGGCCCACACACTGGGCATATTCGGGCGTGACGAAATTGGAGCTCGTGTCCGTCACCTTGGAGAGCATGTCGCCCCTGCGCACCGACAGGCCCGTCTTGTGCTGCAACAGCACATCCAGGTCGTTGAGCCGCGAGGCGCCGCCCGTGATGACGATACCGGCGCCCAGGAGCGAGGGGGTGCCCACCGAATAACGGATCTGGGCCCAGATGTTCTCGACCATTTCCTCGATACGGGCCACGATGATCTCGTTGAACTGCTTCTCGCCCGGCTCGAAATCCAGCCGCTTGCCGTTGTTCTTGTTGGCACGCAGCATCAGTTCGGTATAGTGAAGGGCCGTGCCGTCCTTGCATTTCAGGGCCTCGGCTTCGGCCATCGACATGCCCGTCTGGGTGAGGTCGCGGGTGATGTTGCTGCCGCCGAAGGGCAACACCGACAGATGGCGCACCACACTGCCCTGCCAGATGCAGATACCGATGGTCTCGGCGCCGAAATCCAGGGCCACGACGCCCTTGTCCTTGTCTTCGGGGGTCAGCACGGCCTCGGCCGAAGCCAGGATGCCCAGTTTCTGGCGGTAGTTCACGCCGGCGACGGTGAAGGCATCCTCCAGGTTGCGGGTGATCTGCGAGCGGCAGACCACCATCTTGTACTGGCCGGCCAGCTTGCGCGGGCGCTCGCCGACGGGGTTGTTGGTGTTGAAACCGTCCACCACGTAGTTTTGGACGAAATGGGCGATGACGTCCTTGTCTTCGGGCAGGGCTGCGCCCAAGGCTTCCGCCCAGAGCTCTTCCAGGGCCTGGTCGTCGACCACGCGCTGGGCATCCAGTTCCAGTTGCGACTGGGTGAACAGCGACTGCATCGTGTAGGCATTGAGGCCCACATACACCTCGTCGATGCGGCAGGGGCAGACCTCGTTGCCGGCCAGGGCATCGACCACTTCGCGAATCAGATTGCCCACCTCGGCAATCTTCTGGATCACACCACGGCGGATTTCCGTGTCAATGTCCCGGCGTTCGGAGGCCAGGATACGCCATTTGTCCTCTTGGCGGCAGGCCAGGCAGCCCAGCAGACGCGAACTGCCCACGTCGAGCACCACCACATAAGTAGCATCGGTATTCATCTTTCTTCCTTTATTTTTTTGTACATACTATCTGATTCCTGAATTCCAAATCGACCTTGGAATAGCGGTCCCAACCCACCTTGGGCAGGGCCTCCTCGTAGAAGGCGCGCAACGCGGCCAGTTTGCTGTCCAGCCGCTCGGGCCGGCCCAGGCAGACCTCAAAGTCGCAGACATTGGGGATGAGGGTCCAGCGGCCGTCGGCCTCGACATTGATCTGGGCGATCATCTCGTTCCAGAAACGGTCGTCCTGCAGCCGGAGGGCCAGGTCGTAGAGTTGGCTGTTGAGCAGGCTGTCGGTGGCCGGCACCTGGCCCGTCACCACAGGCACATCGACGGCCGTGCGATGGGTCCGCGAAGGCGCCACGCGCATCTGCCGGCCGTCCTCGTCGAGGAAATAGCTGTCGCCCTGGCGGTTGATTATGCGAAGGATGGGCACGCGCTGGCGCACGCTCACCCGCAAATAGCCCGAAGGCGAGAGCGAGACTTCGGCCTGCCTGACCAGCGGATGGGAGCTCACCACCCTCTCGATGGCCGCCAGCGGACACGAATCCAAGGGCAGCCCCTCGATGCGGAGCTGGGAACTGCGGAGCAACTGACGGATGTCGGCGGCTTGCACGAAAGGATGCGCCAGGCTGTCCTCGACAACGATGTCGGGACGCTGGCACAGCACATGACGGCGGGTTTCACGGGAAAACCTTCCTGCCAGCACCACCACTGCCAAAAGCAGCGCGGCCGTGAGCCAAAGCAGCCATCTACGCATCATACGCTGTATTTTTCTTTCAATATCGGGATCAAACTGTCAATATTGCCCGCCCCCAGGGTGGCCAGCACCTCGGGATGGAGCCTGTCGAGCAGGGGCACCACGCTGTCGAGCGTGGCCATGTGCTTCAGAGGAGCCGTCAAACGGTCGAAGACGATCCGGGAGGTGACTCCGGGGATGGGTTCCTCGCGGGCCGGATAGATGTCCAGCAGGATCACCTCGTCGAGCTCGGAGAGCACGGCGGCAAACTCGGCCGCGAAATCGCGGGTACGCGTGTAGAGGTGCGGCTGGAAGATGCCGGTGATCTTCTTGTCGGGAAACAGGAACTTGAGCGAAGCGATGCTGGCACGCAGCTCGTCGGGATGATGGGCATAGTCGTCGATATACACGAAGCCCGGCCGGCGCACCTGGATGTCGAAACGCCGCTGGTTGCCCTGGAACGAGGCCAGGCCCTCTCGCAACTCCTCGTCGGTGACCCCGTTGAGACGGGCCAGTGCCATGGCGGCCGTGGCGTTCTCCACATGGATGAGCATGGGCACGCCCAGCTCCATGCGCTCCAACACGCCACCGGGATGATGGAAGTCGAAATACAGCCGGCCGTCGGCCACCTGCACGTGGTCTGAATAGAAATCGGCCTGGCGGTAGCCTTCCTGGCGCTCCGTGGCGTAGCTGTAGCACTTGACGCCTTCGACGGGCCGCGGGCGCAGCAGCAAGCCGCGCTTGACCAACAGGCAGCCGTCGGGGCGGATGAGTTCGGTGAAATGGGCGAACGACTCGAGATAGGCCTCGTGCGTGCCGTAGATGTCGAGATGGTCGGCATCGGTGGCCGTGACCACCGCCATATAGGGACGCAGGTGGTGGAAGGAACGGTCGTACTCGTCGGCTTCGATCACCGTCAGGTCGCTGCGGTCGGACAGCAGCAGGTTGGTGCCGTAGTTCTTGGAGATGCCGCCCAGAAAGGCGCTGCAATCGACGTCCGACTGGCGCAGCAGATGGGCCAGCAAGGTGCTGGTCGTGGTCTTGCCGTGCGTGCCCGACACACA
>JAGDCW010000019.1 GCA_017958305.1 Bacteroidales bacterium
CTGGCCTTGATGGCCGTGGTGGTGGTCGTGGTGGTCTTTGTGGTCTATCAGTTCATCACCTCCGATTTGCAGGCCTTCATCTATTTCCAGTTCTAGGTGGCGGATGCAATATCCGACTCCCTTGTACGTTATTATGTAAAACAGTCATGACGATGCGCCCGAAACACATTCTGTCGATGCTTTTGCTGCTGCCGCTGGCGCTGGCGGCCCAGTTCCGCACGGAGACGCTCGACGGACGCTTCCGCACCCTGCAGGTGTATCCCGTGGGCCAACCCGGGCGGGCGCCGGTGATACAGATGCAGGAACAGGTGCAGATAGCCTTCGACGAACTGTCGCACGACTATCACCGGCTGGCCTACCGGGTGCTTCATTGCGATGCCGACTGGACGCGCTCTTCGATGAACGAGCTGGAATACATGGAAGGCTTTTCGCAGAATGATCTGCCCGAGGGCGCCCTCTCGATGGGCACCCACACGGACTATACCCATTACACGCTGCGTTTGCCCAATAGTCAGGTGCGTCTGAAGCTGTCGGGCAACTATGCCGTGGAAGTTGTCGATCTCGACCATCCCGACGACGGGGTGCTGCTCCGGGCCTGTTTCTCGGTGCTCGACAGGCAGGTGGGAATCGACGGACGGGTCAACACCTTGACCGATGCCGGCTACAACAGCCAGACCCAGCAATTGGAATTCAGCCTGAAGACAGGTTTTGCCAGCGTGGAACGCCCCGACACCGACTTCAAGATCCTGGTGCGCCAGAACCGTCGCACCGACAATGAGGTGCTGGGTGTCCGTCCCAGCATGGCCGGTGCCGACATCGTCCGTTACGAACACCGGCCCGAACTGATTTTCGAGGGCGGCAACGAATACCGTCGTTTTGATATCTCTTCTTACAAACTGGGGGGCCTCAATGTTGACAGGATCTTCTACGAGCGGCCCTTCTATCATGCCGTGCTGTTCCAGGCCGAACCCCGCTTGTCGGGCTACACCTACGACGAGGACCAGGATGGCCGCTATCTGGTCGATGCCCGCCAGGACAGGGAAGAGGCGGCTGTGCGGGCCGATTATTTCTGGGTGCATTTCAGCCTGGCCATGCCCCGGCCTTTGACCCAGGGCACGCTCTACCTGCTGGGTGAGATGACCGAAAACCGTATCGACGAGGAGACCTGCCTGGTTTACAACGAGGAAACGGGATGCTACGAGCAACAGCTTTTTCTCAAGCAAGGGGTGTGCAACTACCTGATGATGTGTGACACTGCCGGCCAGGCTACTGCTCTCAGTGCACGACCGGTGGAAGGCAGCTATTGGGCCACGGAGAACGAATACCAGGTGTTTGTCTATTACCGGCCTTTCGGCGCCCAGTACGACCGTCTGGTAGGCTATGCCTCCATCGTCTCGCGGCAATAAAAAAGGGTGAACCATCGGTCCACCCTTTCCGGATAATTTCCTCTATACATTCAGTTGTTGGTTGCTTAGCTGAAATTGGCCAGCAGATACTGCTCGGCCTCAAGGTTCCACAGTCCATGGTGGGCTTGGCAGAGCTCAGCCAGGCGGGCAAAGCGCGGGTCTTTCCTGCCCAACTCGGCGAAGTCGGCGATGGGCGTCAGAGGCATTTCGATATGGTTGTATATCAGTTTCTTGCCGCCGGGAATTTCGGGCAGATGCAGGGTGGCCTCGGGCACGGCGTTCAGACCGCCGATGTGGGTGACCAGGCCGGCCGGATCCATGCCCTTGCCCATCAGGTGGAGCGCTTCAAGCATATCGTCGGTGTTGCCGCCGCTGGTGCCTACCACATGGGTGTAGGCGTAGTGGACATTGTAGAAGTTGAACATGGCGCTGAAGTCGGGACGGCCGGGGCCGGCGAAGAAGTTCAGGCAGCCGTCGAACGAAAGGATGGCGTCGGCCTGCTCGGCCACGGCGCGGACCGGAGCGAAGCAGAAGACATCGTTGTAGCCGGTGCCGCCGCTCAGGGCTTTGAGCTCGGCGACGGGATCTTCCATCTTGCCGGTGTTGACATATTTCAGTTCAATGCCTCGTGAGGCGGCAAATGCGGGTGTGTAGAGCGTGGCGGCCCGGTCCAGACGGGTTTGGTCCATATCGGTGACCACCAGCAGCGAAGGATGGCGGTCTTCGCGGTGCAGCACATAGTTGATGGGGGCCAGTCCCATGGGACCGACACCGGCCAGGATGGCCATCTTGCCGTTCTCGACAATCTCCAGGTTGTGGATGTAGCGGCCGGGGGTGGTGTGATAGTTGGCGTGCATGGCGCCGATGACGCAGCTC
>JAGDCW010000020.1 GCA_017958305.1 Bacteroidales bacterium
TCCTTGGGCAGACCAGGCATGCGTATGATGTCGCCGGCGATGGCCACCAGCATCTCCGCACCCGAATTGATCACCACATCCATGATGTTGAAGGTGAACCCGCTGGGCACGCCGTAAGCCTTGGGATCCTGCGAGAAGGAGAACTGCGTCTTGGCAATGCAAACCGGGAACCAGGCATAACCCATTTCCTCGGCCTGTTTCAATTTCTTGAGCGCTTCGGGTGAGAAAGACACCTCGGCCGCGCCGTATATCTTGGAGGCCACCGCCTCGACCTTGTCCTTCAGGCTCATGTCGTCGGTATAGGCAAAAGCCAGCGGCTGGGAAGGCTGCTCGTCGATGAGCTTGACCACCATCCGGGCCAGGTCCTCGGCTCCCTCGCCACCGCGCAGGAAGGCATCGTTGATGGCAAAAGGCACGCCCATCTCTTCGCAGTGGCGGCGCACCATCTCCATCTCCTCCTCGGTATCGTAGGAGTAATGGTTCAGGCAAACCAGGACGGTCTGGCCGAAACTACGGGTGTTGCGGATATGCTTGTCGAGGTTGGCGAAACCTTGGATCACGCCCTCGCGGTTGGGCTCCTTGATGGCCTTCACGTCCACGCCGCCGTGCATCTTCAGGCCCTGCAGCGTGGTGACGATCATGGTGAGCGCAGGAGACAGACCCGTCTTGCGGCACTTGATATCGAAAAACTTCTCAGCACCCAAGTCGGCACCGAAGCCGGCCTCCGTAATGGCATAGTCGCCGTAGGTCATAGCCATCTTAGTGGCAATCACCGAGTTGCAACCATGGGCGATATTGGCGAACGGCCCGCCGTGGATAAAGGCAGGCGTCATTTCGGTGGTCTGCACCAGGTTGGGATTGATGGCATCGAGCAGCAAGGCAGTGATGGCACCGCCCACGCCCATGTCCTTCACATAGAAAGGCTTGCCCTCCAGCGTGTAGCCCAGCAGTATCTGGTCGATGCGACGCTCCAGGTCCTCAATGTCCTTCGAAAGACACAGAATGGCCATAATCTCGGAGGCCGGAGTGATGTCGAAGCCCGTCTGCTGGGGAATGCCGTTGGTGTAGGGTCCCAGGCCGGTGACGATCTGACGCAGCGAACGGTCGTTGACGTCCATCACCCGCTTCCAGAGAATCTGCTTCATGCCGAAGCCTTCCTTCTGGTGCTGATAGATATAGTTGTCGAGCAAGGCCGATATCAGGTTGTTGGCCGCCGTGATGGCATGGAAATCGCCCGTGAAATGCAGGTTGATCTTCTCCATGGGCACCACCTGGGCATAACCGCCGCCGGCAGCGCCACCCTTCATGCCGAAGCAGGGGCCGAGCGAAGGTTCGCGCAGTGCCACCACCGACTTCTTCCCGATTTTGTTCAGTCCCAGGGCCAAACTGATGCAGGCTGTGGTCTTCCCAATGCCCGCCTTGGTAGGCGTGATGGCCGTAACCAAAATCAGCTTGCTCTTTTTCACTTTCCCCTCGTCGATCAACGAGCAGGGAACCTTGGCCATGTATTTTCCATACGGCTCCAACTGGTCCTGACTCACACCCATCCCTGCCGCAATCTCGGCGATGGGTTTCTTCTCACACTCTCTGGTGATTTCAATGTCCGATTTCATCTGTCTATTCTTTTTAAACTATTCTGATGGGTGGGTGGCGGGGTCGTTGTCGTCGATGTCGGTATATAAAGAATCTTCTTCGGCCGAGCCGCCGTGAAAATCATCATCCCATTCTTTCACCCGTTTTATCTGGTCTTCCGAGGCGGGGACAAGCGTGTAGGTTACGCGCTCGTCAGTACCTGTGATCTTGTCGGCCGACGCTCTCAGTGTCCAGAAATTATCATAGGAATCATATTCGTGAAAATTGATGAGGCCGATCCGGACAGTTCCGTCGCGATTGACCGTATAGTTGAATGCACCGTCTGCATACTCCAAACCGGTCAAGCCCCCATACTGGAAGTCGGGATAGGTCGATCCCTCACAAAACAGGAAAGATGTCCAGTAGCCCATCTCCTCATCGTCGAACTGATAGAACTGGACAACCCTGGTGTAGGGTATGTCGGAACCGATGACGGGATCATAGAAGGTGCCTGTCTTGTCGTATTCAGCATACCAGCTGCCTGTCACAGAAACATTTTTATCTTTATCCTTACAGCCCGTGCCA
>JAGDCW010000115.1 GCA_017958305.1 Bacteroidales bacterium
GCCTGCTGCGACAAGAAAGCCGATTGCTGCAAGGAACAGGCTGCCTGCTGCGACAAGAAAGCCGACTGCTGCAAAGAACAAGCCGACTGCTGCGACAAGGCTGCGGAAAAATGTGCTGAATAATCAACAGAGTAATACAAACTACGATGAACCAAATTCTTGAAAGCCTGAGTGCCAACGGATTTGCGACGGTCGATTACATTGTCTTCGCGGTCTATCTGGTGGTGCTCGTCAGTCTGGGTCTCTTCCTGTCCCGCAACAAAAAGGGAGAAGAAAAAAGCTCGAACGACTATTTCCTGGCAGGTAACACCCTGACGTGGTGGGCTGTCGGTGCTTCTTTGATTGCCGCCAACATCTCGGCCGAGCAGTTCATCGGCATGTCGGGATCGGCCTATGCCTCCGGTATCGCCATTGCCGCCTACGAGCTGATGGCTGCCGCCACGCTGATCCTCGTGGCCAAGTTCCTGCTGCCGGTGATGATCAAGCGTAAGATATTCACCATCCCGCAGTTCCTGAGCGAACGATACAACAATGGGGTAGGCCTGGCATTCTCCATTTTCTGGCTCTTCCTCTATGTATTTATCAACCTGACTTCCGTTTCCTGGCTGGGCGCCCTGGCCATCAAGCAGATCCTGGGCCTGCCGACCATCCATGGCATGTTCCTGGGCATGCAGGTGGATTATGTGACGTTGTTCATCATCATCGCCTTGTTTGTCATCGCCGGTATCTATTCCATCTACGGCGGTCTGGCCTCTGTGGCCTGGACCGATGTGCTGCAGGTGACCTTCCTGGTGGGTGGCGGTCTGATCACAGCCTATGCCGCCCTGGCAGTCATCGCACCCCATGTAGGTGCCAGCGGTGCCTTGGACGCTTTGTCGGTGGTCTTCCAGAAACTGTCGTCCGTACCGGGTGACACGCACTTCCACCTGGTGGTTGAACGCAACATGGATCTTTATCCTGTCCTGCAGGGTACGGCCACCCAGGCCCCCGATCCTTACTTCACCATTCCGGGTATCGTGGTCATCGTAGGTGCCTTGTGGCTGACCAACACCGGTTACTGGGGCTTCAACCAGTACATCATCCAGAAGGGTCTGGCCGCCAAGAGCCTGGGCGAAGCCAAGAAGGGTTTGATTTTCGCCGCCTTCCTGAAGATCTTGATTCCGTTCATCGTTTGCATCCCCGGTGTTTGCGCCTATCTCATCTGGAACGATCCCGAGCTGCACAGCAAGATCGACCTGGCCGGTGCCATCACCCGTTCCGACGATGCCTATCCTTTCCTGATCCGCAACTTCACGCCGGTCTTTGTCAAGGGCCTTTCCTTTGCCGCCCTGACAGCCGCCGTCATCTCGTCGCTGGCTTCGATGTTCAACTCGACTTCGACCATCTTTACGATGGATGTCTATAAGAAGTTCCTCCACAAGGAGGCCAGTGAACGCAACCTGGTCAAGACGGGCCGTCTGACCTCCCTGGTGGCCCTGGTCATTGCCCTGTTGGCCGTTTATCCCATCATGGGCGGTGCCGATCAGGCCTTCCAGATCATCCAGGAATACTCCGGCTTCGTCTATCCGGGTATCGTGGTCATCTTCGGCCTGGGTCTGCTCTGGAAGCGTTCTTCCGGTCCGGCCGCCATTGCTGCCGCCCTGGGTACCTTCGTCTTCAGCATCCTCTTCAAGTTCATCCTGCCGACCACGCCTTTCCTGCTTCGCATGGGTTATGTCTTCATGGTCTTGGTGGCCATGTTCATCCCGATTTCCTTGCTGAGCAAGAACACGGTCAAGGCCGATGAAATGGATGCCCGCACAGTCAGCAAACAAATGTTCTGGAGCCGTATCCTGCTGTGGTGCGGTATCGTTGTGGCTGCTGCCGCCCTGGTTGCCAAGATTGCCTGGTGGTGCGGCGGTCATCTGGCCGTGCTGCAGTTCTACGGTTTCGAGGCCATGTTCTTCCTGGCCGCCATGCTGGTGGTATTGGGCATCTATCTGAGATCCAATGCCAAGGACAAAGTCCAGGATCCGAAGGCTGTCGAAGTCGATCTGGACCTCTTCCATACGGACAAGGGTTTCAATATCGGAGCTATCTGTATCATCGTCATTCTGACGGTCCTTTACGTAGCACTGTGGTAATAAATAACTATGAAATAAGCTACTATGCTCTCCAGACCGTCTGCGCCCACGCAGTCGTGAGTGGGAGGGGCCCAAAGCTTGCTTTGGGAGGGATAGGACCCGCAGGGTCCGTAGTCTGGAGAGCATAGTAGCTTATTTCACTGGTAATAACGAGCAATATGCTGGAAGATTTAAAAGCGAAAGTCTGTCAAGCCAACCTCGACCTGGTGCGCCAGGGCTTGGTGATATTCACTTGGGGCAATGTCTCGGGTATCGACCGGGAAAAGGGCCTGGTGGTGATCAAGCCGAGCGGTGTGAGCTACGACAATATGAAAGCGGACGACATGGTCGTGGTGGATTTGGCCACGGGCAAGGTGGTGGAGGGCAATTTGAATCCGTCATCCGACACTCCCACCCATCTGGTCCTGTACAAGGCATTTCCCAACATCGGCGGCATCGTCCACACGCATTCGACCTATGCCACGGCCTTTGCCCAGGCCGGTGTGCCCATCGCCAACATCGGAACGACCCATGCCGACTATTTCTACAAGGACATTCCCTGCACGCGTGACATGCGCGCCGAGGAAATGGCCGAATATGAAAAGGAGACGGGCAACGTCATCGTCGAGGCTTTCCGCGACATCAACCCCGACCATACGCCCGGCGTGTTGGTCAAGAACCACGGGCCGTTCAGCTGGGGCACTTCGCCCGACAACGCCGTTTACAATGCCAAGGTCATGGAGCAGTGCGCCCAGATGGCTTTCATCTCCTACAGCGTGAATCCGCGTACGACGATGAATCCGCTGCTCATCGAAAAGCATTACATGCGTAAGCACGGCCCGAACGCCTATTATGGCCAGAAAGGTCAAAAACATTAAGCAATTAACTAAAAACCAAATAATTATGAGTGCATTTGACAAATTGGAAATCTGGTGGATCACCGGTGCGCAGTTGCTGTACGGAGGTGATGCTGTCGTCTCTGTGGACGCACACTCCAAGGAACTGGTCGAGAGTTTGAACCGCTCGGGCATCATCCCTGTGAAGATAGTTTATAAAGGTACGGCCAACAGCAGCCCCGAAGTGGAAGCTGTCATGAAAGCCGCCAACAACGAGGAGAAGTGTATCGGCATCATCACCTGGATGCATACCTTCTCGCCGGCCAAGATGTGGATCAAGGGCTTGCAGGCTCTGCACAAACCCTTGCTGCATTTCCATACCCAGTACAACGCCGAGATTCCCTGGAACGAGATCGACATGGATTTCATGAATCTCAACCAGAGTGCCCACGGCGACATCGAGTTCGGTCACATCTGCACTCGTATGCGTGTTGCCCGCAAAGTGGTATGCGGCTATTGGAAGAATGCCGACGTCCAGCAGAAAATCGCTGTCTGGGCCCGTGTCTGTGCCGGCGTGGCCGATGCTCACAATGTGCGTTGCCTGATGTTCGGCATGAACATGAACAATGTGGCCGTGACCGACGGCGACCGCGTGGAGTTCGAACAGCTCATCGGCGATCTCGTGGACTATTATCCCGTCAGTTCCCTGATGGAGTATTTCAAGAAGGTGACGGATGCCGAAGCCGATGCTTTGGTGGCACAATATAAAAAGGAGTACACCATCAAGATCGACGAGAGTGGCGAACAGGTTTACTGGGAGAAGGTGCACAACGCCGCCAAGGCCGAAATCGCCTTGCGCCGTGTCCTCAAGGACGAGGGAGCCACGGCTTTCACTACTAATTTCGACGACCTGGGCGATGCCGACATCACGGATCCCAATTTCGTGGGCTTCGACCAGATCCCCGGCCTGGCCTCCCAGCGCCTGATGGCCGAGGGTATCGGCGTCGGTGCCGAGGGCGACTGGAAGACCGCCTGCCTCTATCGCACACTTTGGGTCATACAGCAGGGCATGCCTACCGGTTGCTCCTTCCTGGAGGATTAC
>JAGDCW010000116.1 GCA_017958305.1 Bacteroidales bacterium
CCGGCTGCAAAACGAGCTGAAACTCTATATGGTCAATCCCAAGTCGCGGCTGAGCCAGCTGCTGCTCAGCGAGCGCAGCGACACCTATGTCGATCCCTCCCATTTGGACGACATCCAGTTCACCGCCAAGGATTTCACTTTTGTCAGCGAGCGTGACGGCTACCGCCACCTCTATCTCTACCGCCTCAACGGCACGCTGGCCGGCCAGATCACCCGCGGACAGGACGAACTCATCGCCTACTACGGCCGCGACACCCTCAAGAACGTGTTCTACTGGCAAGGCGTGGACGGCCACCCCTGGCAGCACAGCGTGTTCCGCACCGACGCCAAGGGCAAGACCCAGCGCATCGGCCAGGGCGGCGGCTACAGCAGCGCCCGCTTCAACAGCACCTACACCTGCTTTGTCGAAGACTGGTCCACGGCCAACCGGCCCGATGTGTGCACCCTGCGCGACGCGGCCAACGGCCGGCAGATCAGGGTGGTCGAAGACAATGCCGACCTGGTGGAAAGCCTCAAAGGACTGCCGCACAGCGAGAAGGAATTCTTCGAAACCCTTGCGGCCGACGGACAGACCGTCCTCCATGGCTGGATGATGAAGCCCTGCGGCTTCGACGCCTCGAAAAAATATCCCGTCCTGCTCGTGCAATACAGCGGGCCCGACAGCCAGCAGGCAATAGACAGATACAAATTCGACTGGGAATACTTCCTCACCTCCAACGGCTACGCAGTGGTCTGCGTCGACGGCCGGGGCACCGGCGGCCGGGGAGAGGCCTTCCGCAAATGCACCTATATGAACCTGGGCGGGATGGAGTGTGCCGACCAACAGGCCGTGGCCCTCTCCCTGGCCCGCGAACCTTGGGTCGATGCCGGCCGCATCGGCATTTGGGGATGGAGCTACGGCGGCTATGTCACGCTGCTGGCGATGACCGAAGGCTCTCAGGTGTTCCAGGCCGGCATAGCCGTGGCCCCGGTCACCGACTTCCGCTACTACAACACCGCCTATACCGAGCGCTTCATGCGCCGCCCGCAGGAGAACGCCGCCGGTTACGACCGGGGCTCCGCCCTGCTCCACGCCGACCGGCTCAAGGGGCACCTGCTCATCGTCCACGGCCTGGCCGACGACAATGTCCATGTGAACCAGAGCATGGAACTGATCGACGAACTGGTGCGCGCCGGCAAGCAGTTCGACATGCAGTTGTATCCGGGCCGCAACCACAGCATCCTGGGCCAACCCTACCGCAAGCACCTCTACCACCGCTGGTGGCGCTTCCTGCAGGAAAACCTCTAATCCGCAAGTCATGACAGACGCCTCCATACAGCCGCCGAAACCTGTCGACGCACAAGAGCGGACCCAGGGCGGGCATCTTCGCAAGCCCGACTGGCTCAAGATTCGCCTGGGCGACAACGAGCGCTACCGCCAGACCAAGGACATCGTCCAGCGGCACGGGCTGTGCACCATCTGCACCAGCGGCCGTTGCCCCAACCAGGGCGAATGCTGGACCCGCGGCACCGCCACCTTCATGATCCTGGGCGAGATCTGCACCCGCAGCTGCCGCTTTTGCAACACGCTGACGGGCCGGCCCCTGCCCCCCGATCCCGGCGAGCCGCAGCGCGTGGCCGAATCCATCCGGCTCATGCAGCTCAAATATGCCGTGCTCACATCGGTCGATCGCGACGACCTGCCCGACCTGGGCTGCCAGCACTGGATCGACGTGGTGCGCGAAGTGCGCCGCCAGAATCCCGGCATCATCGTCGAGACGCTGATTCCCGACTTCCAGGGCCGCCCCGAACTGGTCCATCGGATCGCCCAACTCGCCCCCGAGGTCGTGTCGCACAACATGGAGACGGTGCGCCGCCTCACCCCCGAGGTGCGCTCGGCCGCCCGCTACGACCGCAGCCTTGCCGTGCTGCGCCAACTGGCCGACGAAGGCGTCACCACCAAATCGGGGCTGATGCTGGGTCTGGGCGAGAGGGAAGAAGAACTTTTCGAGGCCATGGACGACCTGCTGCAGGCAGGCTGCCGCATCCTCACGCTGGGCCAGTACCTGCAGCCCACACGCAAACACCTGCCCGTGCAGGCCTACATCCATCCCGACGACTTTGGCCGCTACCGGCAGGTCGCCCTCGACAAAGGCTTTGCCAAGGTAGCCAGCGGCCCGCTGGTCCGCTCCTCCTACCTGGCCGATTTACTATAGACATCAAAAACACCCCCGATATGGAAAAACTCACATTGGTCAAAGTGGGCGGCAAGATTGTCGAAGAGCCCGCCACGCTCGAAGCCCTGTTGCACGATTTCAAACAGATAGCCGGCTACAAGCTGCTGGTCCACGGCGGCGGCCGCCTGGCCACCGACCTGTCGGAGCGCCTGGGCATCGAAACCAAGATGGTCGAAGGACGACGCATCACCGACAGCGAGACCATCAAAGTGGTGACCATGGTCTATGCCGGCCTGGTCAACAAGACCATCGTGGCCCGCCTTCAAGCCCTCGATGTCAATGCCATGGGCCTTTGCGGGGCCGACATCAACCTGATCCGCTCGCGCAAGCGTCCCGTCAAGGACATCGACTACGGCTTTGTGGGAGATGTCGAGGAAGTGCAGCCCGACGTGCTGGCCGACCTCATCGACCAGAACATCGTCCCAGTGGTGGCGCCCATCACCCACGACGGCCACGGGCTGCTGCTCAACACCAATGCCGACACCATCGCCGGCGAAGTGGCCAAAGCCCTGGCCACCCGCTTCGACGTGCAGCTCATCTTCTGCTTCGAGAAAAAGGGCGTGCTGAGCGATCCTGACGACGAGGAGAGCGTCATCAAGACCATCACCCCCGCCGAATACGAACAATACAAAAGCGAAGGCATCATCCAGGGGGGTATGATCCCCAAACTGGACAATGCCTTCAACGCTCTTCACTGCGGGGTGCGCGAAGTGGTCATCACCAAAGCCTCCGAGCTGCTGCGCTCAAGCGGCACCCGCATCAGCCTTTAGTTGGTACGTTGGTTGGCCGGTTCGTTGGTGAGCCGGTCGATCAGGACGTCGTCGTCCATCTGCGCCTCGCTCAGCACACAGGGGGTGCAGTAGAAGCGACGCGGCGGCACTCCGCCGTTGCCGTAATAGGAGTGTATCAGGTTCTCGCGTTTGATCCGGTTGGCTTCCAGCTCGGCCTGGTCGGCGGCCTCTTCGGCCTCGTTGCGCTGACGGATCAGTGGCAGGTCGTTCACGCCGAAGCCACTGGCCAGCATGGTCACCTTGAGGTTTTCCTCCAGGCTCTCGTCGATCGACAGGCCCCAGATCACCACCTGTACCCTTTCCTCAAACTGCGACATGAAACGGTTGATCTGCTCGGTCTCCTCGAGCTTGATCTCGTGCTTGCTGCTGCAGGAGATGTTGAACAGGATCTTGCGGGCATGGAACACGTCGTTGTTGTTGAGCAGGGGCGAATGCAGCGCATTGTTCATCGCGTCGATCACGCGGTTGTTGCCCTTGCCGTAGCCGGCGCTCATCACGGCCACACCGCCGTCCTTGAGCACGGTCTGCACATCGGCGAAATCCAGGTTGATGTAGCCCGGCACGGTGATGATCTCGGCGATGCTCTTGGCGGCCGTACAGAGCGTGTCGTCGGCCTTGCGGAAACCGTTCATCACCGTCAGATCGGGATAGACTTGGCTAAGTAGGTCGTTGTTGATGACCAAAAGGGCATCCACCTGCTTGCTGATCTCGTCCACGCCGTCCATGGCCTGGTTGATCTTGACATCGCCCTCCCAGCTGAAGGGAATGGTGACGATGCCCACCGTGAGGATGTCCATGCTGCGGGCAATGCGGGCGATGACCGGAGCGGCGCCCGTGCCTGTGCCACCGCCCATGCCGGCGGTGATGAACACCATTTTGGTGTAGGAGCCTATGCTGTCGCGGATGTCCTGCTCACTCTCCTCGGCGGCCTCGCGAGCCTTGGCCGGGTTGTTGCCGGCGCCCAGTCCCATGGTGGTCTGGGGGCCCAGCTGCAAGCGATCGGGGATGGGCGACTTGTACAGTGCCTGACGGTCGGTATTGCATATCAGGTAGTTGACATCGCAAATACCCTCCTGAAACATGTGGTTCACCGCATTGCCGCCACCGCCGCCGACACCAATCACCTTGATGATGTTCTTTCCTTTCTCGGGCATGACAAAGGGTACCAGTTCCTCGTTTACTTCGTTCATAATATGCTGATTTTGTTTTTTACATCGAATCGTCCATCACGTCGGTGATCTTGCCGAACAAATCGCCGATGCCGCCGAAGCGTTTGGTTTTGGACTTGTTCCTTCCCTCCTCGGCCGGTTCGGACTCCCTGTCGGGTTCGGGTTCACGGGGCTTTTCCACTTCACGGGGCTTCCGGGGCTTTTCTTCCCTGGGTTTGCGCCGGCCCCAGCCTTTGCGTTCTTCCTCCTCCTTTTCGCCGAACAAGTTGGTCTGCACCTTCTCCTCAGGCTCGGGAGCCTCCACAGGCTCGGCCGAAGGGCCGTCCGACAGGAGCAGCAGGCCCACACACTGGGCATATTCGGGCGTGACGAAATTGGAGCTCGTGTCCG
>JAGDCW010000117.1 GCA_017958305.1 Bacteroidales bacterium
CCGACGCTGAAATCCAACTCGAGATCGACAAAACCACCGGAGACATCCTCAAGGCCCGTGGCAACGGCCAGATCGGTATTACCGTGGAGGGCGAAAAGTTCGATATCAAGGGTGATTACCGGGTGGACAGCGGCAACTATCACTTCGGCATGCTGGGCTTCACGGCCCGCGATTTCTCCATCAACCCGGGCGGCACCATCGCTTTCGTGGGTGACGTGATGCAGTCGGATCTCGACCTGACGGCTACGTACCGCACCAAGGCGTCCATCAGTCCGCTGATTGCGGACTCCACCGCGGTCAGTATGCGCCGGACCGTGGATTGCGGCATCAGTTTGTCGGGCAAACTGGCCAATCCGGATATCAAGTTCAACATTGACATCCCCGATCTGGACCCGACGACGCAGAGCCGTGTACAGAGTGCGCTCAACACCGAGGACAAACGGATGAAACAGGCACTGGCCCTGTTGATTTCGGGCGGTTTCGTCCCCGACGAGCAGTCGGGCATCGTCAACAACACGACCTTGCTCTACGCCAACGCTTCCGAGATGATGGCCAGCCAGCTCAACAACATCTTCCGACAACTGGATATCCCGCTCGACCTGGGCTTCAACTACCAGCCGTCCGAAAACGGCCGGAACATCTTTGACGTGGCCGTCTCCACGCAGTTGTTCAACAACCGCGTGATCATCAACGGCAATATCGGCAACCGGCAATACCTGTCCTCTAGCGCCAGCGACATCGTGGGTGACCTCGACATCGAAATCAAGCTCAACCGCCAGGGCCAGCTGCGCCTGACGCTCTTCTCCCATTCGGCCGACCAGTACAGCAATTATCTCGACTTGAGCCAGCGCAACGGCGCCGGTATCGTCTATCAAGAGGATTTCAACTCGGTCGCGGACCTCTGGCGAAAGATTTTCCGTAGAAAGAACAACGATGAACAGCAGACTTTTCCTGATTCCGACGCCCCTCGGCGACCACGCCCCGAGTAACGCGCTTCCCGCCCCGGCCCTGGCATTGATTCCTACCATCCGGCTCTGGTTCGTGGAGGAACTGCGCACGGCGCGGCGTTTCCTCTCGGCGGCCGGCCTCAAGGGTCATATCGATGAACTGGAACTGCTGGAAATCAACGAACATACCTCGCGCGAGCAAATTGAAGCCTACGCGCAACGCCTGGGTGAGCAGGATGCCGGACTGATCTCGGAAGCCGGCCTGCCTGCCGTCGCCGATCCGGGCGCGCTGCTGGTGGCTTTGGCGCACGAGCGCGGCATCGAGGTCGTGCCGCAAATCGGTCCTTCGTCGCTGATGATGGCGTTGATGGCCTCGGGACTGAACGGCCAATGCTTCGCCTTCACGGGCTATCTGCCGGTCAAGATGCCCGCCCGGCGCGATGCAATCCTTTCCCTGGAACGTTCCTCTGCCCGGCTCTCCCAGTCGCAGCTCATCATCGAAACGCCTTACCGCAACGACGCCCTGCTGGCCGACCTGCTGGAAATCTGCCGACCCGACACGCGTCTCTGCGTCGCTGCCGACATCACCTGCCCGACGGAGCTGATCCGCACCAAGCGCATCGCTGCCTGGCGCCAAGAGGCCAAGAAGGGCTTCTCCATCGGCAAGCGGCCTTGCGTGTTTATCCTATTAGCGAGCGCGTCATGAGCGGCAAGGTATATGCCTCCAGCACCGTCGCGCTCCGCGCGACCCCTCCCAAGCTACGCTTGGGCCCCTCCCTCGTACAGTGCCGAGGGTGGCATGGGTGCTGGAGGCATATACCTTGCCGCTCATGACGCGCCTGAAGAAGCAACTAATTGACTGAAGATTATGGTACGACTCAACAATATGCAATTCCGCGGGTATCACGGATGCCTGGAAAGCGAGCAACGCGACGGCAACTGGTTCCGCGTCGATCTGGCCTACGATTACGATATGCGCAAAGCCATCCTGACCGACGACCTGGCGTATGCCGTCGACTACGGCGCCATCTATGCCGTCATCCAGGAAGAGATGGCCCGGCCGGCCAAACTGCTGGAACACCTCGCCGGACGCATCCTGAATGTCCTCACCGACCGCTTCCCGATGATCTCCTACGCCGAACTGACCGTCACCAAATTCAATCCGCCGCTCGACGGACGGGTCGAAAGCAGCTCCGTCACTGTCACTTATGAGTAAGGCTGCCTTCATTACGCTGGGCTGCAAGCTCAACTTTTCCGAGACCTCGACCCTCGCCCGGCAGTTCGCGGCGCAGGGCTTCGAAGAAGTCCCGCCCGGACCGGACGTGGACATCGTGGTCATCAACACCTGCTCCGTCACCGAGCATGCCGACAAGAAGTGCCGCAACCTCATCCGCCGCCTGCACAAACAGGCACCGAAAGCGAAGATTGCCGTGACCGGCTGCTATGCGCAGCTCAAGCCGCTGGAGATTCTGGCCATCGACGGTGTCGATCTCGTCGTGGGTGCGGACCGCAAAGGGGACCTTGTACGGCTCGCACTGGCTGCCGACAAAGGGAAACAAGGTTATTCCTGCGAAATCAACGAAGTGGAGAGTTTCTTCCCGGCCTACTCTTCCGGCGAACGCACCCGCTCGTTCTTGAAAGTGCAGGACGGTTGCGACTATCATTGTGCGTATTGCACGGTGCCGCTGGCTCGCGGCAACAGCCGCAACATCCCCATCCCGGCCATCGTGGCGCAGGCGCGCGAGATTGCCGCACAAGGCATCATCGAAGTTGTGCTGACCGGCGTCAATACCGGTGATTTCGGCAAGACGACCGGCGAATCCTTCCTTGATCTGCTCAAGGCGCTGAACGACGTGCCGGGCATCGAGCGCTACCGCATCTCCTCCATTGAACCGAACCTGCTCACTGAGGAGATCCTGCGCTGGATTGCC
>JAGDCW010000002.1 GCA_017958305.1 Bacteroidales bacterium
CCGGCCGAAATGATCACCGTACCGGGCGAGAAGACTTTGTCCTGGCCGTATTTCTGGGTCATGGACAAGGAATCCTTGCCAGTGGGGATGTTGATGCCCAGGGCGATGGCAAAATCGCTGGCGGCCTGTACGGCCTTGTAGAGGCGGGCGTCCTCGCCCTCGTTCTTGCAGGGCCACATCCAGTTGGCCGACAGGGAGACACTCTTGAGCTGCTCTTTGAGCGGAGCCCAGACAATGTTGGTGAGCGACTCGGCGATAGACAGCACCGAGCCGGCGGCCGGGTCAGCCATCGCAGCCTGCGGGGCATGACCGATGGAAGTGGCGATACCGCTCCGCCCACGGTAGTCGAGAGCAACGGCTCCCAGGTCGCAAAGCGGCAGCTGGATCTCACCGGCACACTGCTGGCGGGCCACCTTGCCGGTGACCGAACGGTCCACCTTGTTGGTGAGCCAGTCCTTGCAAGCGACGGCTTCCAGGCTAAGTACGTCTTTGAGCCGGGCTTCTATGTCTTCTTGCTTGTAAACAGGATTCTCGTAGGTCTCCACCACGGTATGGTCGGTGACAACCGTGCGCGGCGGTTTGCCGAACAGATCTTCCAAGGCCTGGTTGATGGGATGTTCCCCTTTCTTGTTCGCCAAGTCGAACTGCATGTCACCGGTGGTTTCGCCCACCACGTAGAACGGAGCCCTTTCACGCTCGGCAATGCGGCGCAGCAGGTCGATGTTTTTCTGGTCGGTGACCAGGCCCATGCGCTCCTGGCTTTCGTTGCCGATGATTTCCTTGGCCGACAAGGTCGGGTCGCCCACAGGCAGGGCATCCATGTCGATGCGGCCACCGGTCGATTCGACCAGCTCCGACAGACAGTTCAGGTGACCGCCTGCACCGTGGTCGTGGATCGAGACAATGGGATTCTCGTCGGCTTCGGCCATGGCGCGGATCACATTGGAAACACGTTTCTGCATTTCCGGGTTGGCGCGTTGCACGGCGTTCAGTTCGATGGCGTTGGAATACTGTCCGGTCTCGACCGAGGACACAGCGCCGCCTCCCATGCCGATGCGGTAGTTGTCACCACCCATGATGACGATTTTCTGGCCCGGCTGGGGCTCGCCCTTGAGCGCGTCCTTCTTCTTGCCGAAGCCCACACCGCCGGCCAGCATGATCACTTTGTCGTAGGCATATTTCTTCTGGTTCTCTTCGTGTTCAAAGGTGAGCAGCGAACCGCAGATGAGCGGCTGGCCGAATTTGTTGCCGAAGTCGCTGGCACCGTTCGAGGCCTTGATGAGGATTTGCTCGGGGGTCTGGTAGAGCCAGGAGCGCTCCTTCATGGCATACTCGCACTTGTGGTCTTCCTTGTTGCGCGGATAGGCGGTCATATAGACAGCCGTGCCGGCGATGGGCAGGGAGGCTTTGCCACCGCCCAGACGGTCGCGGATTTCGCCGCCGGTACCTGTGGCCGCTCCGTTGAAGGGTTCGACCGTGGTGGGAAAATTATGGGTTTCGGCCTTCAAAGAGATGACCGATTCAATATCTTTGATTTCGAAGTAGTCGGACGTATCGTTCGAAGCAGGGGCGAACTGCTCGATGACAGGGCCGTTGTTGAAAGCCACATTGTCCTTGTAGGCCGAGACCAACTGGTTGGGGTTCATCTGCGAAGTCTTCTTGATGAGCTTGAACAGAGAACTCTCCTTGGTCTCCCCGTCAATGATATAGACCCCGTTGAAAATCTTGTGGCGGCAATGTTCCGAATTGACCTGCGAAAAACCGAACACTTCGCTGTCGGTGAGCGGACGGCCCACTTTTTTCGCCACGCTGTCGAGGTAATCAATCTCCTGCTGGCTCAGGGCCAGGCCTTCCTGCTGGTTGTAGGCGGCGATGTCGTCGATATAGACGATGGGGTCGGGCTGCTTGTCTATGGTGAAAATCTGCTGGTCGAGCCCCTGGTAGATGCGTTGCAGCATGGGGTCGTGCTCGGCCTGGGCGGTGGCCACAGGCAGATACTCTTCGATGCGAAGGATGCCCTCGATGCCGAGGTTCATGGTGATTTCCACCGCATTGGTGCTCCAGGGGGTGATCATCTCACGGCGCGGGCCCACGAAAATGCCGGTCAGTTCGCCTGTCTGCAGGTGCTTGGCACCGCTGAACAACCAAGTAAGTTTCTTAATGTCTTCTGCTGTAAAGTCTTGCCTGGTCTGAACAGCCAGCACATTACCGTTCTCGGAAAGGAAAAAATGAATCATAGGGGGTCGTTTGTTCAAAGGACAAAGGTAATGTAATCCCAAGGGAAATGCAATATCCCCCCCACGCCGCAAGATGATTTCCCGACAAAAAGAAACCGCCCTGGAATAAAAATGAAAAACTATTTGACCAGTATCTTCTTCCCTCGCTTGATCACAATTCCCCGGAAATCTTCCGTAACCGGTCGGCCGTTCAAATCATAAGGCTGACCGACAGACGACCCGGATTCTTCCGTTTGATTAAGCCGTGCTGCATTGTTTTCGTCCGGGATAAAGACAGAAGATTGTTTGGGTAGTATGATGGCTTGGCGCTTGCGGAGAGCATCAAGAACATCATTCCCATACTGCCATTCATCAGCCCATTCTCCCCAAGGCATGATGTGAACATACACGCTATCCTTTTCATCAACAAAAAAGTATTTGAATTCAAAAGGAATTCGGACAGGGGAACGTCCCCATCTTTCACCCAAATGGGTATAGCCTTCTGCTTTCTGGTTTTGAATACTTGTATCAAGGAAATCAGCCAAATTAAAGGAAAGCATAGAATCATTGTTGTTTGTAACAACGAAGTATCCCTGAAAATAAGAGGAATCCGTATTATACACCACTCCCCCGTTTTCATCCATTGCTTTACACCTTATAGTAGCAAATATCTCGCCTGTCGAATAACTTGTTGTATCGTTGATAGAGGATCTTCTTCTCTCATTCAAAGAAGAAGGATACGCTGATATAACTACCAATACAAAAAGAATGATGTTAAAACCTTTTTTAGCCATATCCTGTTTTTTGCCAAAGATAAACATAATTTGTAATATACAAAGACGTCACTCCACGATAAAAAGAAACCGCCCTGGAATCACTTCCCGGGCGGCCCCTTTAAGTCAAGGACTTAACTCTGATTATTCTACTGTAATGGTTTATGAAGAGATTGCCGTTGTCTATTGACGTCCTATCATGATGCTGTCACGCGGATCGGCATGTATTTTGTCCATGCCGTTGATGTTGAACTGTGACAGTCGTGATATCTTGTTGACGTCGATGTCGCCGGTGATGTTCACCACCAGGTTTTCGCTGCGTCCATAGGACACCATCAGAAACTCGGTGGTTTTCTTGTTCTTCTCGATGTTGAAGAACTTGGTCTGCTGCCCGCTTTCGTTGATGGTCGAGACGAGCTGGTAGGGAGCCTTGTCGATCATTTTGTCCATGGCCTCCACAAACTCCTTGTCGTAGAAGTGGCAAACCACGATGCGGATACCGCTGATATTGCCGATCAGGCCCGACATTTCCTCGTCTTCTTCCACGAAGTTGAGCATCATCCTGAGCATGCCCGGGGTGATATCGACCGTTGTGAAGCCGTCCTTGCCCGAGTATCGCTCAAAGAAGTTCATGAAACTCTTTTGCTGTGCCGCCATCATCAGAGGCAGGGCCACCAGCAGGGGAAACAATATCTTTTTCATGATTATCAGTTTTTAGTCGTTCTCTGTCTGATTAAAAGCCTAAACCGAGCCCGACGGTCAGCACGCTGCCCTCGGGGCCTTTGTCCGGTTTGAACATATCGCTCAGATAATAGTTGCAATAGACATATACGCCGTTGTAGCCGATCTTGCCCAACAATCCGTACTGGAGGGGATCGGTGTATTTCAAGTCGGTATATTGCTTGGGAGAGGTTGTCTTGGTATAGCTCCTCAGGTCCCATTCGCCGAAACCGCCGGCCGAGACAATGATCTCGCCCATGTTGATGTCCAGGGTCAAAGGCACCCTCAGGCCGAAGTTCCTCATTTTCGACTTTTTGGGATCGCCGCCCACGGCATAGGGAGCAATACGGCCCGTCTCTTCGCCGATGCAAGTGGTCTTGTCGTAGAAGACGTAATTGTTCCAATACAGACCCAGGGCTGTGGACAGACCCACATGCCCGCCCCGGTCGAAGCCGTAGCCGGCCGTAAAGAGGTTCAATCCGAACTGGATGGACCGACCCGGAGTCATGTCCATGAAATCGGAGCTGCGGGTGGGATAGTCGCTGTAGTCCACATCACGCATCTGGCTGAACCCCAGCTCAAAGACAGCAATCTTATTGCGGTAGGGTTTCTTGCTGGCGGTTTTCTTCTGTTCGGACGATTTCGCGGCAGCCTGCCCGCGGTTGGAAAGCCCCAATTCAAAACCGGCTATCGAGAGCGACAGACCCGATTTGTCTTCGTTGGGCTTGATGCTGACGATATCCTGGGCAGCCGATACACGTTCTGCCTCGCTCTGATCAGGGGCAGGAGCAGCCGTAAGCATCATGGCAGAACCGAGCATCATGGATAGGATGGTGTAAGTTTTCTTCATAAATATCTCATTAAATGATTATTTCATATTGGTCAGGGCAGCGGAAACTCTTTCCATGGGCCCGTCGAAAGAGGAAAGATAGCCGGCCGACTTGTTCATCTGCATACCCATCGACCGCAGGGCTTCCTCGCTCTGACGCACGGCTTCGTGGGCATCGGTCACCGGCTGACCGTTGATATAGCCATAGATGGGATCGCCCGTCGTGGGCGCAATCCGTACAGTTGCCTGAACATCTCCTGAGGAGCCTTTGTCCTGACGCAGCGCCAAAGTCGAGCCGATGAAAATGCCCAGGACAGCCACGGCGGCCACCGAAGCCACCTGACGCCACAAGCTGCGGCGGGGGGCTTCCATACGTACACGCGGCATGAGGGCGCCTTCCCCGACAGGGGCTTCTTCGCGGGCCATGTGGCCAAAGCAAGCCAGCATCGCCTTGATCGACTGCTGCCCGGGGGTAAGGGCGCTGTCGGGCAGACTGGTCAGAAGTTCCCGAAGGAGGGTCTCCTCCTCCAGTGTCGTCCCACCCTCCAGATAAAGGTTGGTGAGTCTCTCCAGTTCTTGCATGTTATCGTAAGCCATAGTTCATTATGTTGATTACTTTTTCTCTTACCGTTTTTCTGGCCCGCGAAAGGGTCACCCGGACCGTGGCGGGATCGTCGCCGACGATGGCTGCGATTTCGTCCATCTCATAACCCTCCACATCGCGCAGATGTATCACCGTCCGGGGTTTCTCGGGCAGTTGGGCAATGACTCGTTTCACGACTGCATCCATGTCTTTCAGATCTTCCTGTTGTCCGGGGCCTTCCTCGGTTCTATGATTGAAAACTTCTTCCAACTTGTCTTCGTGAAGACGATGGGCCCGCAGCTGGTCCAGGCAGAGGTTGCGCACCATCCTCATGGCATAGGCCTCCCGGTTGTCCAGCGAGTCGAGCTTTTCACGCAGTGTCCAGAGCTTTCCGTAAGTATCCTGCAGCATGTCCTCGGCATCCATCCGGTTGCCCAGAATCGCCAATGCGCAGCGATACAGTTTGTCCTTGAGGGGGACAATCTCCCGGTTAAACTCCTGATACGTCATGCTCTCGTCTTCATTACCATTCGCCCGGCCTGCATCACCGATACGGCCGGTATCTCTTGTCCAGACATTATAATAACGGGCAGAAGGAAAAATTCGTTACAGCCCTGAGGGAAAAAAAGGAAAAGTTTTTATTTGACACGGACGACAATGCGTTCGGGTGCGCTTTCGCGATGCAGGCGGTTGACACTTGTCACCAGATAGACCCACTCCCCCTTGTAAGGATGGGAAGGCAACACAAAGAGAGGGTCCCGGCTCACACCCACGATGTGGGCGGGATCGTCCAGGTTTTCGTCTTCACCCTTGTAATAGCGGTATATGACGTAATAGGAAGCGATGTTGGCCTGGTCTGAAGTTTTCACCCGGTTCCACGTCAGGTGGGCGCCCAGCACATAATCCTGTCGCACATCCAACGCAAAGACCGGCTCGGGCGTCTTGTCCAAGCCTATTTTGTCGGCCGGCATCAATGCCGGATAGCGATGCCAGCGCTGCTTGAGTTGCGAGAGGATATGGCCGTTGTCGGCCTCCAGCTCATAGACGGGAAAATAGCAGTTGCCCTGGTAGTTGCCATTGTCGCGCTCCAACCGCAGTTTGGCCTCCAGCTGCGAAGCCTTCATGGTGCGGTCCACATCCTGGCCGATATACAGGGCCGATTCATAGCGATGGCCGCCCCACCAATCGACCAAGGTGGCATAGTCGGCCCGTTCGTGGCCGATTTCCCAATAGAGCTGGGGTACGCAATAGTCGATCCAGCCTTCCTTCATCCACTTCAGGGCATCGGCATAGAGGTCGTCGTAGTTGCTCAGTCCATTGGTCCGGCTCCCGTCGGGATCCTGCTTCTGGTTGCGATGGATGCCGAAGGGGCTGATGCCAAAACGGACCCAGGGCTTTTCTTCCCGGATCAGTTCGTGCAGGCTGAACACCAGCCGGTTCACATTGTCTCGCCGCCAATCGGCCTTCTGGTCGGAAGTGAAACCCTGGGAAGCGGCATATTTGGCAAAGCTGGCCCCGTCGGGGAATTGCTCTCCCGCCACGGGATAGGGATAGAAATAATCGTCGAGATGGATGCCGTCGATGTCGTAGTTGGCCACTATCTCCTTGACCACTTTGAGGATATGGTTGCGGCTCTCGGGCAGGCCGGGATCCAGCCACAGGCTGCGGCCGTAGCGGACCATCATCTGACGGTGCTTGCGCACGAAAGGATCCTTGAAGTCTTCGTCTTTGACAGTCATCCTCACCCGGTAGGGATTGATCCAGGCATGGATGTCCATCCGGCGCTCGTGACAGGCCTCCACCATGAAGGCCAGCGGATCCCAGCCGGGATTCCGGCCGCTCTTGCCCGTGATGAAACTGCTCCAGGGTTCGTAGGAGGATTTGTACCAGGCATCGGACTGGGGGCGCACCTGAAAGAGCACCACATTGAAACCTGCCTGTTGCAAAGTGTCGAGCAACTGGTTGAAATAGGCCTGCATCTCCGCTTTCGACATGGCGGCGTAGCGCGTCTGGTGGATGGTGTTGATCCATGCCCCCCGGAATTCATGCTTGGGTGCGGCGGGAACCTGGCAGAAAACCGTCAGCGGAAGCCACCACAGCAAGACAGAAAGCAAGAAGAGCCGGAAACGCGAGACAGCAGACATAGGCAGACCAGTATCAAACTTCGACAACCATCCCTTCGTCGGCCAGCCGGGTCTCTGGAAAGACGGCCTGGGCTTCGCGCAGCAGAAGGTTCTCGTCGGGGTAGCGGGCTGAATAATGTCCGATGAGCATACGTCCGACCCCGGCCTGGGCGGCAATGCGGCCGGCCTGGGCAGCCGTGGAATGCTGGGTGGTGGCGGCCCATTCCTCCTCGCTCTGGGCAAAAGTGGCCTCGTGATAAAGCAGGTTCACCCCTTTGATCATGGGAATCAACGCCTCGTTGTAGCCCGTATCCGAACAATAGGCATAGCTGCGGGGCGCAGCGGCCGGACGGGTCAGGCGGACATTGGGCACCACCTCGCCGGTAGGAGTCCGAAAGTCGGCTCCCGCCTTGATGGCCGGAATCTCGCGCAGGGGAATTTCGTAAAAGGCGATCATGTCCTTGAGGATATGGGCCTGGGAGGGGCGTTCCTTGAACAGAAAGCCCGTCGAAGGCACCCGGTGTATCAGCGGCAAGGTATATACCTGCAGGCTGCGGTCCTCGTAGATCAGTTCATGGGCATTGGGCGCAAAGGACTGGAAAACCACCTCGAACCCCAGTTCCCGGCAGAAATAGCCGAGCTGCGGGCGCAACAGCTTTTCCAAATCCGGATGGGCATGAATGCGCAAGGGGGCCGTCCGACCGAGCAAACTCAGCGTGGAGATCAGGCCGGGCAGGCCGAAACAGTGGTCACCGTGCAGATGGGAGATGAAGATGTCGGATATCTTGTTAAAGTTGAGGCGCGTGCGACGGAACTGCAGCTGGGCACCCTCGCCGCAGTCTATCAGGAACAGCTTGCCCGACAGCTCCAGCACCTGGGCCGAGAGCGAATGCCGGGTGGTCGGAAGAGCCGAGCCGCATCCCAGAATATGCACCTTCATCGTTTCCATCTCTATTCGAAAAAAGGGCGCTCAGGCCCTTTTTTTTTAAAACTCGGCGTTACGCGGCGTACGCGGGAAAGGAATCACGTCGCGGATGTTGGACATACCCGTCACAAAGAGCAACAGGCGTTCGAAACCCAAACCGAAGCCTGCATGGGGGCAGGTGCCGTAGCGGCGGGTATCCAGGTACCACCACATATCCTTCATGGGGATGTGCAGTTCCTCGATGCGGGCCATCAGCTTGTCGTAATTCTCCTCACGCACGCTGCCGCCGATGATCTCGCCGATCTGCGGGAAGAGCACGTCTGTGCCCTGGACCGTCTTGCCGTCGGCATTCTGCTTCATGTAGAAGGCTTTGATTTCCTTGGGATAGTCGATCATGATGACCGGCTTTTTGAAATGCTCCTCGACCAGGTAGCGTTCGTGTTCCGAAGCCAGGTCGCAACCCCAATAGACCGGGAACTCAAACTTCCTGCCACCGGCAATGGCCTGTTCCAGGATTTTGATGCCTTCGGTATAGGGCAGGCGGACAAACTCGGTATCGACCACGCTCTCCAGCCGGGCGATGAGTCCGTTGTCGATCATCTTGTTGAGGAATTCCAGGTCGTCGCGGCAGTTGTCCAACGCCCAGCGGACGCAATACTTGATGAAATCCTCTTCCAGGGCGGTCAGTTCGTCCAGGTCGGCAAAAGCCACTTCGGGTTCGATCATCCAGAACTCGGCCAGATGGCGCGGCGTGTTGGAGTTCTCGGCACGGAAGGTGGGACCGAAAGTATAGATCTGACCCAGGGCCGTGGCGGCCAGTTCGCCTTCGAGCTGTCCGGACACCGTCAGGCTGGCCTGCTTGCCGAAGAAATCGCTGTCGTAGATGATGGAACCCTTCTCATCCTTTTTCAGATCGTAAAGGTTCATCGTGGTCACTTGGAACATCTGACCGGCGCCTTCGCAGTCGGAAGCCGTGATGATGGGGGTATGGAAATAATAGAAACCCTTCTGGTGGAAATAGGTGTGGATGGCCATGGCCATGTTGTGGCGGATGCGGAACACCGCGCCGAAGGTATTGGTGCGCGGACGCAGATGGGCGATGCTGCGCAGGAATTCCATCGAACTGCCTTTCTTCTGCAGTGGATAGCTGTTGTCGCAGGCACCCAGCACCTCGATGGCCGTGGCCTGGATCTCGATGGCCTGGCCCGAACCCTGGGAGGCGGTGAGCACTCCGTTGACACTCAGGCAGGCACCCGTGGTGACATCCTTGAGGGCGGCCTCGTCGAATTTGGTCAGATCGACCACGATCTGCACGTTGTTGATGGTCGAGCCGTCGTTGAGCGCGATAAAGCCGACCTGCTTGTTGCCGCGGCGCGTGCGCACCCAGCCCTTTACGTTGACCAGGGTGCCGAAATCGGTCCGTTTGAGCACCTCGGCTATCTTGGTTCTCTTGATACTTTCCATAGTGGTTTAGGCAAAAACGCCCATTTTAAGCAATGATACTTCGCGTTCTGTCAGATGTCTCCATTTGCCGCGCGGCAGGTTCTTCTTGGTCAGGCCGGCGAAATAGACGCGGTCGAGTTTATAGACCTTGTAGCCGAGCTGCTCGAAAATACGGCGCACGACGCGGTTCTGTCCCGAGTGGATTTCAATGCCGATCACGTTCTTCTTCTCGTTGACATAGCTGATTTCATCGACAGCCACATGTTCGCCGTCCAGTTCGACCCCTTCCGAGATCTTGGCCATGTCTTCCTCGGTCAGGTCCTTGTCGAGCGTGGCCTGGTAGATCTTGCGCTTTTCGTACTTCGGATGGGCCAGTTTGGAGGCCAGGTCGCCGTCGTTGGTCAGCAGCAGCACACCCGTGGTGTTGCGGTCCAGTCGACCGACCGGATAGATACGCTCGTAGCAGGCGTTCTTGACCAGGTCCATCACCGTGAGGCGTTCTTGCGGATCCTCGGAAGTGGTGACACAATCCTTGGGTTTGTTGAGCAAGATATAGACCTTGCGTTCAATCTTGACGGGCTGGTCGTGGAACATGATTTCGTCCGAAGGCAGCACCTTGACACCCAGTTCGCAGACCATCTCGCCATTGACCTTGACCACCCCTGCCTGGATGTATTCGTCGGCTTCACGGCGCGAGCAGATACCGGCGTTCGACAGGAACTTGTTCAGGCGGATAGGCGTGGTGGGATCCAGGTTGGGGGCATACCTGGGGGTCCTGAATTCGTTCTCGGCCAACCAAGCGGTACCCTCGCTGTTTTTCTTAATGCGGGGACGGCGGGGACGGCCGTCGGGACGGTTGCCGAAGTCCTTGGCAGGCTCTTCGGTGAAGTTGGGACGGGGACGGCTGTAGCCACCCTGGCCGCGGTTGAATCCACCCTGCGGACGACGGGGACGGTCGAAACCGTGTTCACCCTCCTGATGGTTGAACGAACGATACGGACGACGCTCATAGCGCTGCTCGCCGTGGTTGTTCTGATAGAAACGGTTGCCCGAAGAGGCATCTCCGTCGTTGTTGTTATTATTGTACGGACGACGCGGGCGATCGAACGGACGCTCGCCGCCATCGTTGTTATACGGACGGCGCGGGCGGTATCCTCCCCTGTCCTCGCCATCCTGGCCATAGGAGCGATAACGGCGTTCGCCGCCATCGCCGTAGGAACGGTCTTCTGAATTGTAATTGCGACGCGGACGGTCAAATGAGCGTGCATCGTTACCGCGCGGACGATAAGGCTGATCGTAGCGGGTTCTTTCCTGTCCTCCGTAGCTGCGGCGGAATTCGTTTCCTTCGCGGCCGGCAGTTGCACCTTCCTCAGGCTTCTCCTGCCCTCTTTCGTTTTCTGTGATCATTGTTTTGCTTTGAATTGAGCGATAAAAATATGTATTACATACCTGTATAGGTATCAGGTCTGATTTGGCGCAGTTCGGCCTTCACGCTTTCGCTGACATCCAGCGTGGCGATAAAGTCGGCGATGGACTGCTCGGTAATGGCCTCGTTGGTACGGGTCAGGGCCTTGAGGGCCTCGTAGGGGTTGGGATAGCCCTCGCGGCGCAGGATGGTCTGGATGCCTTCGGCCACCACCGCCCAATGGTTGGCCAGATCCCTTTGCAGGGCGGCCTCGTTGAGCAGCAGTTTGCCCAGGCCCTTGAGTGTGCTCCTGAAAGCGATGAGCCCGTGGGCGAAAGGCAGACCGACGGTGCGCAGCACGGTCGAGTCGGTCAGGTCGCGCTGCAGACGCGAGACGGGCAGTTTGGCGGCCAGATGGGCCAAAAGGGCATTGGCCACGCCGATATTGCCCTCCGAGTTTTCGAAGTCGATGGGATTGACCTTGTGCGGCATGGCCGATGAGCCGACCTCGCCGGCTTTGATCTTCTGCTTGAAATATTCCATGGAGAGATACATCCACATGTCTCGGTCAAGATCCAGCACGATGCTGTTGATGCGCTTCATGGCATCGAAGATGGCGGCCAGGTGGTCGTAATTGGAAATCTGCGTGGTATAGGCTTCGCGGCGAAGGCCCAGCCGTTTGTCGAGGAACCCGGCGGCAAATGCCGGCCAGTCGATGTCGGGATAAGCCACGTGATGGGCGTTGAAATTGCCGGTGGCACCGCCGAACTTGGCCGAAAAAGGCAGTCCCTTGAGCAAAGACAGCTGCTCCTGCAGACGATAGACGAACACCTGGATTTCCTTGCCCAGCCGGGTCGGTGAAGCGGGTTGGCCGTGGGTCTTGGCCAGCATGGGCACCGATTTCCACGTCTCGGCATAGCCGGCCAGTGTGTCGATCAATTCCTGCAGCACAGGATAATAGACCTGCTCGAGCGCCTCCTTGACAGACAAGGGCACCGAGGTGTTGTTGATGTCCTGCGAGGTCAGTCCGAAATGGATGAACTCCTTGTAGGCGGCAAGTCCCAAGCGGTCGAACTCTTCCTTGAGAAAATATTCGACAGCCTTGACATCGTGGTTGGTCGTCTTCTCGATGGTCTTGATGCGGGCAGCCTGTTCAGGGGTGAAACCGCGGTAGATGTCCCGCAAGGGCCCGAAAATGTTCTGAGGTAAAGATTCAAGCTGCTTGAGGGGAATTTCACAAAGGGCGATAAAATATTCTATTTCCACCCGTACCCGGTAACGTATCAATGCGAACTCCGAAAAATAGTCGCCGAGGGCTTCTGTCTGGTTGCGATACCTTCCATCAACGGAAGAGACCGCAGTAAGGGGAGTAAGTTCCATTTTCCTAATACTTTGCGGATGGCAAAGGTACGACAAGATTTCGAACTGCCGATACATTTGCCGATAAAAAAATCAGGCACCCGGAAAAGTGCCTGAAGAAAGGTGGGCGTTTACGGATTCGAACCGCAGACCCTCTGCTTGTAGGGCAGATGCTCTGAACCAGCTGAGCTAAACGCCCTTGCTCGAAAAAGCGGTGCAAAGATACGGCGAAAAATGATACCTGCAAATTTTTCTGCAAAAAAAATCCGGCCTGCCATGACTGGCAAGCCGGACCTGTTGCGACGAAGCGTCTTGCTTAGTTGTTGATGATGTCGAGCAGTTCAACCTCGAAGATTAGCATGGAACCCGGGGCGATGACGTCGCCGGCACCCTGGTCGCCATAGGCCAGATCGGAGGGGATGTAGAATTTGTACTTCGAACCGACCTTCATCAGCTGCAGACCTTCCTGCCAGCCGGGGATCACCTGGGAAACGCCGAACTGGGCGGGCGTACCGCGGTCAACCGAGCTGTCGAAGACCGAACCGTCGAGCAGCGTGCCGTGATAGTGGACACTGACGCGGTCGGCAGCCGTCGGAGTGGCGCCCTGGCCTTCGGTGATGACTTCGTACTGCAGACCGGAAGCTGTGGTCTTGACACCTTCCTTCTTGGCATTCTCAGCCATGAACTCGGCAGCAGCCTTCTTGTTGTTCTGGGCCTGTCTTTCCATGACTGCCATCATGCAGTGCTGGAAAATCTGATAAGCCTGTTCGGGTTTGATTTTCAGTTTGCTTTCTTCTCCGTTCAACGTCATCGAGAAAGCCTTCATGAACAATTTCATGTTGATTTCGACGGGCATCTGCTCGAAGTTCTCGCGCAGGTTGTCGGCCAGGCCCACACCGTAGGCATAGCTCAAACTGTCTTCCAGGCTGCCAATCGACTTGGCGGCTACTGTTTTTTTGACAGCAACATTGGTGGAATCGGCACCGTCAGCCTTGGCGGCTGCATTGCCCGAGCAGTTTCCGAAAAGGAGGCCCATCATGGCCAGACCGACCATAGAGGCGGCTGTAAAAACATTCTTCTTCATTTTGTATCAGTTAGTCTGTTGATAATTTGTCCGAAAAAACGCCGCAAAATTAGTACAAGCCTGAGCCAAAAGCAAAAAAACCGTCTTTTTTTTCCTCGATTCCGGATGCCAGGCCCGACTCTTTGTCTTTTTCGGGGCGAAAGAAGATAATGTAATCATTAAAGAATATCTTTGCAGACAGGTGAGAATCATGCAAGACCAGAGCAGAATGACAAAAGCGTTATCACTCTTCACTGCCATCGTCTTGGGCATAGGCAGCAGTGTTTGGGGCCGGAACGACAACGGCTTGGAAGCCGTCAGGCGGCTGTGGCAGAAACCGACCCAGGACTACCGCATGAAGACCTGGTGGTTCTTCGGCTATGAACAAACCACCGACGAAGGTATTACGGCTGATGCCGAGGCTTTGCGCGACGCAGGGTTCGGCGGGGTGGTGTACTACGACCAGAATCATGCCCGTGACCCTGAAGGAGCCGGGGCGGAAGCGGCATTCAGTGAGACATGGTGGCACCACCTTCAGTTTGCCGCCAGCGAAGCCAGTCGATGCGGACTTTCGTTCGAGGTGAATATTTCCAATGGCTATTGTGCCGGAGGCCGGTGGATCGATCCCCCTCATGCCATGCAGCGGGTAGCTGCCGCAGAAGCCCGGGTCGACATCGGCAATGACGGTTCGGTAAGCGTTGACGGCAGCCTCGACATCAGCGGACCCGAGGGATATGTCTGCGATATCGCATTGCTGGCATGGCCCTTGGAAGACGATGGCAGGATACGCCACCTGACCGCCCGATATGTGCCTCGCGGCAAAGGGCGCAACGGAGCGATGCAGCGTCCCGGAGACAGGAGCGGAGCATTCAGCGGATACGGATTCGAAAACCTGCCGGACATCGGCATGCTGCAGGCCAGTCACGACGGGCAGACCTGGCGGGATGTGACAAACCTTGAACCCATGTATAACAGCCAGGGGGGATACCGCATCCGTACGACGGCCTTCCCGCCCGCCGGAGAAAAGTTCTGGCGCATCAGATATGCCGACGGAACGTTCGATTACGGAGAGGAAGCCTCTCAAGGTCAGCCACTGCAGTGGTGGCGGCTGGGCAGTGAAGCCAGGATAGACCGGTGGGAAGAACTTGCCGCACTGCAGAGCGATTTTGCAGAAACTGGTCGTATTCCTTTGTCCTATACTCCTGATGAAGTGATTGCGCCGGCCAAGATACACCATCTGGAAGGGACGGATTATTCCGTTTTGCCGGCAGGCCGGTGGAAAGTATTGCGACTGGCAGCCGTACTCACAGGAGCCAAGTCGAAGCATGGGCGTCCCAATTTGCTGGGCTACGAGTGCGACAAACTGTCGGCCGAAGCCGCCAATCTGCATTGGAACAGTTATGTACAGCCCATTCTCGACCGTGTACCGGGTATTGCGGGCGTCACGATGGACTCGCACGAAGGCGGCTCGCAGAACTGGACTCCCCGCATGCTGCAAGAGTTCCGCCGTCGCCGCGGTTACGACCTGGGGCCTTGGCTACCCGCCCTGGCTGGTTATGTGGTGGAATCGGCTGAACGCACTCGTCAGGTGCTCTACGACTTTCGCCAGACCATCAGCGACTGCATCCGTGACAATTATTTCGGCACCTTTCAGCAACGGGCTTCCGAAAACGGCATCTCCTTCACGGCTCAGGCCATCGGCAATGCTCTCTGCATCACGGGCGATGCCATCAGCGTGAAACAGGTGGTCGACAAGCCGCAGGGAGAGTTCTGGACCTATCAGCGCGACGGGGCCTACGATATCAAGGACTGCAGCAGCAGTGCACACCTTTACGGCAAACCGATAGCTTCGGCAGAGGCCATGACCGATTGTGAATACAGGAACACCCCCGCCGACCTGCAGCGTGTCGGCAACATCGCTTTTGCCATGGGAGCGCAGGAATTTGTGGTATGCGCCACCCCACACATACCCTACTCCACGGTGACGCAACCCTACATTGCCGGTCGGGAGTATGCCATCAACCGTTCCAATCCCCAGTGGGAACAAATGAAGCCCGTATGGCTTCAGGCCGCGCGTTCGATGGTGCTGCTGCGTCAGGGCCGGGCTGCGCCCGACGTTCTGGTGTTTCTGGGTGATGACGTACCGGTCAAGACCCTGACCAGCCGCCTGCCCTCCGGACTCGACGGACTGGATTGGGACGTTTGTACCGCCGATGCGCTGCGCCACCGGCTCAAGGCAGCAGAGGGCCGTCTGACAACTCCCGACGGAGTCAGCTACCAAGCACTGATCATCGATGACCAGACCCCCATGACAGAAGAAACACGCCAACTTATCGGCCGTCTGCGCCACGAAGGAATCCCGGTGCTCCGCTCGGCCGAAGGCCTGCCCAGAGCACTCACCATCGAACGGGGCGACACGGCAGTGGTACACACCCATCGCCATGCCGCCGGTCAGGAACTGTTCTATCTGGGCAACAAAGAGAACTATCCACTTTACATCCGATTCCGTCTGCAAGACAGTCCACAGAAAATCCGTCTGTGGGACAATGCCGCCGGCATCATAAAGACACTACGTCCCGATGTCGACGGATTGTTCAGCTTGACACTGCCCTCCACCGGATCGGTATTCATCAGTTACTGACACCGACGACAGATTCAGAAAGAAAGTATCTTGTAAAAAAGGAGTTTTCTCCCTATTTTTGCGAATAGCTGTGTACCTGCTCCAGAATGTCACATAACGGAAACCACAACCAACAGAATAGCAATGTCAAATACAGTCAAGATCAAGTGTCTGAATACCGGAACCACCCTGTTGCTGCCTAAAGGGACCACCCTGGCAGAGATACGGGACATCCTTCGCGAAAACGGACAGTTGGCCATCGAGCCCCTGGCTGCCAAAGTCAACAACCGCATCACCAGCCTCAACTGGGAAATCTATCATCCCAAGAATGTCGAGTTTATCGATCTCAGTGACTCAGCCGGCATGCGCGTGTATGTGCGCACGCTCACTTTCCTGATTTCGGCCGCCGTGACCGAGCTCTACCCCGAAGGAAGTTTCCGTCTGGAACACTCTGTCTCGAACGGCTACTACTGCCTCATCGAAAACGGACATCCTGTCACGGAGCAGGAACTCGACGCCATCAAACGGCGCACCCGCGAGCTAATTGAAGCCGACCTGCCCATCGAATACGTCGAAGAGGAGACCGACGTCCTCACAGAGAAATTCCGCCAGGCCAACCGACCCGACATCGTACGTCTCTTGAGTAATTACAACCATACCTACGCCTGTTACTCAAAGATGGGTGAACACATCGACTATTACTATGGTCCGCTTTGTGCTTCCAGCCGCGCCGTCGGCCTGTTCGACATCATTCCGCTCACCGACGGCGGTTTTCTCCTGCAGGCGCCCGACCCCAAAGACCCCGGCCACCTGGCTCCTTTTGTGGCCCAGCCCAAACTGCTGAACGCCTTCAAGACCTTCATCCACTGGAACCGCATCAATTCCCTGAGTAACATCGGCGATTTGAACCTGGCCGTCAAGGAAGGCCGGGCTTCCCATATCATCAACGTGTCGGAGGCCCTGCAAGAAAAGAAAATCGCCCAGATGGCCGACGAGATCCTCTCCCAGGCCGACAAGAAAAAGATCATCCTGGTGGCCGGCCCCTCTTCTTCGGGCAAGACCACCTTCAGCAAGCGCCTGGCCGTCCAGCTGGCCGCCTCGGGGGCCTTCCCCATCCCCCTGTCGCTCGACGACTATTTCCTCGAACGCGAACAGTCGCCCCGTGACGAGAACGGCAACTACGACTACGAAGCCTTGTATGCCCTCGACCTGGAGCTGTTCAACAACCAACTCATAGACCTGCTCGACGGCAAGGCCGTCAAAATCCCCCGATACAATTTCAGCACAGGGCACAAGGAGTTCTCCGACGACCGCACCATCCAGCTCAACGACGACAACATCCTCATCCTGGAAGGCATCCATGCCCTGAACCCCAAGTTGCTGCCCAAGATTCCGGCCCGGGTGCAATATAAAATCTATGTGTCGGCGCTGACGTCCATTTCGCTCGACAACCACAATCGTATCTCGACAGCCGACAATCGGCTCATCCGGCGCATGATCCGCGATGCCCAGTACCGAAGCATCCCGGCCCGGGAGACCATCTCTCGCTGGCCCAGCGTGCGGGCGGGCGAAGACAAGTGGATCTTCCCCTACCAGGAGAATGCCGATGCCGTGTTCAATTCCGCCCTGCTCTACGAGCTCTCCGTCCTCAAGCAGTTTGCCGAGCCCCTGCTGCTCTCCGTGCCGCAGACCTGCCCCGAATACACCGAGGCCTGGCGGCTGCTGTGCTTCCTCGACTACCTGCAGCCCATCGGCGGTATGCAGATTCCGCCCACCTCGCTGCTGAGGGAATTTGTGGGTGGCAGCAGCTTCAACTATTGATTTGCGATTGCGGCCCGTTTGAACTATCTTTGCATTGTCTCTACACCATACTGTCATGGCCATCAGTCAGCAACAAACCCTCAAACAGCAGCAGCGTCTCACCCAGGCCCAGATCCAGCAAATCAAGATGTTGGAGATTCCCGCCTTGGAGATGGAAGAGCGTATCCTGCGGGAAATCGACAGCAATCCTGCCCTGGAGTTCGGGGAAGATCCCGAAGAGGCGGACAAGGCCGAGGGTTTCGAGACGGAAACCGACGACAACCTGGAGGAAGCTTCCGGCGACGAAGCCGATTTCCCACCGGGGATGAAGGCGACGAAGAGCCCGACGACATGCTCGATTACGACAACGACTACGACGACCGGGCAGCCGACTACGCCGAGACCCAGCCCTACGACCCCAATGCCGAGGCCGACCGGCGCGAGCCCTTCCTGGGCGTGCAGACAGCCTCTTTGCAAGAATACTTGCGCCAGCAGCTCAGCGACCTGAACCTGGACGAGCGCCAGACCATCATCGGCGAATACATCATCGGCAGCATCGAAGAGGACGGCTACTTGCGGACCAGCCTGGAAGCCATCGCCGACCAGTTGTCGTTCCAACGGTCGATGGATGTCGAAGAGGCCGAAATGACACAGGTTTTGCAGCAGATCCAGGGCTTCGAGCCGGCCGGAGTGGCGGCCAAGGATTTGCAGGAATGCCTGCTGCTGCAGCTCAAAAACCGCGAACAAAGCCCCGAAACCGAGTTGGCCATCAATGTGCTGGAGCATCATTTCAAAGATTTTTCGGAGCAGCGCTATGGCAGAATCTGCCAATCCATGGGGCTGGACGAGTCGCAACTCGACGAGGTGAAAAAGACCGTCGCCCGTCTCAATCCCAAACCTGGCAACGGCTGGGAAGCCTCGCTGCTCAACGAGAGCGGCCGGCAAATCACCCCCGATTTCCTGCTCGAGAACCACGACGGGAAGTTGGAACTGAGCCTGAACGACACCAGCCTGCCCGACCTGCATGTGAGCCGCTACTACCGTCAGCTGGCCCGCAAAGAGAAAACCGGCGGCAAAGGCCGCAGCCGGTCGGAGCGGGAAGCCGTCGCCTTCGCCCGCCAGAAGGTGGAGGCCGCCAGCTGGTTCATCAACGCCATACGGCAGCGCCAGCAGACCTTGATGCACACCATGCAGGCCATCGTCGACCGTCAAAAAGACTTTTTCCTGAGCGGCGAAGAGAAAAAACTCCGCCCCATGAAACTCAAGGACGTGGCCGCCGACACCGGGCTCGATATTTCCACCGTCTCGCGCGTCGGCAACAGCAAATACATCCAGACAGAATTCGGCATCTTCCCCCTCAAGTTCTTCTTCTCCGAGTCGATGCAGACCACCGGCGGCGAAGAGGTTTCAGTGAGGGAGATCAAGACCACCCTGAAAGAAATCGTCGATGCCGAGGACAAAGCCCACCCCCTGACCGACGACGCCCTGGTGGAAATGCTGCAGGAAAAAGGCTACCGGATTGCCCGCCGCACAGTGGCCAAATACCGCGAACAACTGGGCATTGCCACCTCCCGCCTGCGCACCAGACACTGAGAAGACAATCGTACAAACATCCTATAAAACCATCCCAATGAACGTACCTGCAAACCTAAAGTACACCAAAGACCACGAATGGATCCGTGTCGAAGGAAACGAAGCCTATGTCGGCATCACCGATTTTGCCCAGTCCGAACTGGGAGAGATCGTCTTTGTCGATATCAATACCGTAGGGGAGACCCTGGCCAAGGAAGAAGTGTTCGGCACTGTTGAAGCCGTCAAGGCCGTATCCGACCTCTTCCTGCCCGCAAGCGGTGAAATCCTCGAACAGAACGAGGCTCTGGAAAACCAGCCCGAACTGGTCAACCAGGATCCCTACGGTGACGGCTGGATGATCAAGATAGCCCTCTCGGACGCTGCCCAGCTGGACAGCCTGCTCGATGCCACTGCCTATAGCGAATTAATCAAATAAGACAATGAAAGCCCTCGTCAGCATCATCATGGGCAGCACTTCCGACCTGCCCGTCATGGAAAAAGCAGCCACCCTGCTCAACGATTTCCAGATCCCCTTTGAGATGCACGCCCTCTCGGCCCACCGCACCCCCGAGGCCGTCGAACAGTTTGCCTCGCAGGCAGCGTCCCGCGGCATCAAGGTCATCATCGCCGGAGCCGGCATGGCCGCCGCCCTGCCCGGGGTGATTGCAGCCAACACGCCCCTGCCTGTCATCGGCGTGCCCATTGCCGCCAGCCTGAGCGGCATGGACGCCCTGCTGGCCATCGTACAGATGCCTCCGGGCATTCCCGTAGCCACAGTGGCCGTGAACGGAGCCATGAACGCCGCCATCCTGGCTGTCGAGATGCTGGCCCTCTCCGATGCCGGCCTGGCCGCCCGACTGGCCGCCTACAAGGAAGGGCTGAAGGACAAGATCACCAAGGCCGACCAGGCCCTGCAGGAAGTATCCTTCCCCTACAAGGTCAACGACTAAGCCCTGCCGGGGCAAGAGCCTTGCCAATCATGAGCTACTGCGACAGCCTGTTCAACTACCGCCGGAGACCCTCCTCGACGGTGCACATCGGGGCACTGACCCTGGGCGGGGAAGCGCCCGTTCGGGTGCAGTCGATGGCCAACACCTCGACGCTCGACACCCCGGCCTCGGTGGCCCAGGCCCTGGACATCATCCAGGCGGGCGGCGAGCTGGTCAGGTTCACGGCCCAGGGAGTCCGTGAAGCCGGGAATCTTAGGGAGATTCGCTCCGAGTTGCGGGCCCGCGACGTGGACACCCCGCTGGTGGCCGACATCCACTTCAATCCCCAAGCCGCCTTTGCCGCGGCCGGGGCGGTCGAGAAAGTCCGCATCAATCCCGGCAATTTCGCCGATCCCATTCCACAGCACATCCGGCAAATCGCCGACCCGCAACAAAGGGACCAGGCCGTTGCCGCCCACATCCGCGAGCAGTTTGTCCCCTTCCTCGATCTCTGCAAGCAACACCATACCGCCATCCGCATCGGCGTGAACCACGGCTCGATGTCGGCCCGCATGACCGACCGCTACGGCGACACACCGCAAGGGCTGGTCGCCTCCTGTATGGAATACCTGCGCATTTGCGTTGAAGAAGATTTCCACGAGGTGGTCATCTCCATCAAAGCCTCCAATACCCTGGTCATGGTTCAGACCGTCCGTCTGCTGGTCGATACCATGAACCGGGAAGACATGCATTTCCCCCTGCACCTGGGCGTGACCGAGGCCGGCGACGGCGAAGACGGCCGCATCAAGTCGGCTGTCGGCATCGGAGCCCTGCTTTTGGACGGTATCGGCGACACCATCCGCGTATCACTGAGCGAAGCGCCGCAGGCCGAAATTCCCGTGGCCCGCGCCCTGGTCGATTACGTCTCCCGCCGGCAAGGCCATCCCCCCATCGAGGCCCGGCCCAATGGCGATCTTGATCCCTATCGTTTCCACCGCAGAAGCACCCGCGGCGGCTCGGCCAAGGCCGGCCCCTATGCCGGAATCGGGAATGGGCAAGCCCCTGTCGTCATAGCCGACTTTTCGGACGACGACCAGACAGAGGAGCCTGTTTTCGAAAAAGATTTCCAACCGGACTATATATACATAGGTAGTCATCCGGAGCGGGCCGGACGCTTGCACACGGCCGTCTCCGGTGCAGGGCTGCTGTGCGATGCCGACTGTGTGGAAGACGATTGCCAGGGCCTTCTTCCTGTGTTTGTCCCGGCCCGGCTCACCGACTTGCAAGCCTCCACGGCACCGCAGAAGTTCCTGCGCGTCGGCTTGGCCGACCTGACACCGGATTTCATCCGCGCCCTGGAAGCTGTCGAAGGCTTGAGCCTGCTGCTGGAAAGCCGCCACCGGAACGCACCGGCCGAAATGAGGGCCGCCTTCCATACCTTGATGAACGCCGGTTGCCAACTGCCTGTCGTCCTGCGCCTCCGCTATACGGACATCACACTGGAACAAGCCCGGATCTTTGCACCGGCCGATTTCGGTTTCCTGCTGCTCGACGGATTGGGCGACGGCATCTGCCTGCAAGTGGCGCGACAACCCGCACCGGCCCTGACCAGGCTCATGTTCGGCATATTGCAGGCCTGTCGTCTGAGAATCAGCAAGACCGAATACATCTCCTGTCCGAGTTGCGGACGCACCTTGTTCGACCTGCAAGACACCCTGGCCCGGGTCAAAGCGGGCACAAGCCATCTGAAAGGCCTCAAAATCGCCGTGATGGGCTGCATTGTCAACGGGCCCGGCGAAATGGCCGACGCCGACTATGGCTATGTGGGGGCCGCCCGGGGCAAGGTGAGCCTCTACAAAGGCCGTCAGTGCATCGAGAAGAACATTCCCCAGGAAGAGGCCCTCGACCGCCTGCTGGCCCTCATCGGGCAGACCCGCCCCTCCGCCTCCTGATGTGCTGGAAAATTTGCAAGAACAATCATCTTATACTACATTTGTCGCCACTAATCAAATTCTCAACAACTATGAAAAAAATTGCCCTTTTACTTCTGTGTCCGGTATTCCTGCTGTTCGGCTCCTGCGGCTTGCTGCAGCCTATGGCCAACACCAACGAAACCGCCAACAACAATGCCGCCCTGGCTGCCTTGCTGGGACAGACTTCCACGGCTGCCGCTCCCACCACCTCGGCCGGCCAGAGCCTTATCGGATCCCTGCTTGGCCAGGTAACCGGTACCAAGGCCACCTCTTCCAACGCCCTTTCGGCTTGGACCGTTGTCAACGGACTGGCCAGCGGCCAGAGCCTGACCGACATCGCCGTCAATGCTGCCAAGCAGAAACTGCAGGAGCAGGTTTCGACCGTCGTAACCAACGCCGTGCTTAACTACATGGGCATGGGACAGCAGACCCAAACCGCTGCTTCGAACAACAATGCCCTGGTCAACACGCTCGTGAGCGCCACCACCCAGTCGCTGGCTTCGAAGGCCGTCAATTCGGTCGCCGACGACCTGATGAAAGGTGTCAACGTGGCCACCCAGGATGTCGCCAAGACCGACGGCACCACCGACTGCTACTCGGCTGCCGGTATCGGCCTGGAAACGTTGCTGGGCAATATCCAGAACGCTTCAGCCCTGACCTCGCTGCTCACCGGTCAGACATCCGCCGCCAGCCAACCTGCCGCCACAACCGCGACGACCACCACGGCTCCCACCATCAACGCCAAGACGCTGAGCGGTGCCCTGGCTGCTGCCATCAGCGCCTACAACGCCACCAAATAAGCCCCACAGCTTTTTGTGACAGCAAAAAAAAGAGGGCGGTCAAATGTTTGACCGCCCTTGCTTTTTCTATCCCGTGATATTTGGAATAATTGGTTTAGAAGACCCACTTGGTGCCCAGGCAGGGACGAACCTTCAGGCCGTCGTAACCGGCGAAGTTGGCGGAAATCTCCACCTCGCCGCCGATGTGCAGGTTCGGGCAGTTGAACATGTTGCCGATGTTGTACCAGATCTGCGGTTCAGAGATGAAGACGAACTTCGCGTCCTTGTAGTTGAGCGGATTGGCTTCTTCAGCAAAGTTAACCACGTTTTCACCCCAGATATCGGCGAAGCCGCTGAAGCGCAAACCTTCTACACCAAAGATGTCCTGCATGCCCCAGACAAAGGTGAACTGTACGGGGATGTCGCTGCTGGCGCCATTGCTGAAGGTCTTGTACAGCAACTTGAAGTTGAAGGTGTTGCTGAAATCGTCATTGTGCATGAAATAGTCCACACCGAACAGGAAGTTCTGGTTGACACCAACCAGGCCGTTGTATTCGACCTGCAGGCTCAACGGAGCCAGGGTTTCGTTGCTCTGCCAGAAGTTGAGGCAACGGGCGATTTCCATGTAGGATCCACTGGGGGCCTGGTTGACACCGTTGGCATCCTTGAGGTTGTAATCGTAGTCGATGAAGAAGAAGGTGTTACCCCAGTTGTCATTGTAGAAACCTTCCAGCGTGGTGGTGAAGTAACTACGGTTGGGACCGAAATCATAGAAAGTCTGCAGATTGGTCTGAGCCTTCATTCCCGGAACCAGAAGCAGCGTTGCGGCTGCGAGCATCA
>JAGDCW010000118.1 GCA_017958305.1 Bacteroidales bacterium
CCCCTGGCCGAAAGCGGCTGGTCGTCGGTCCACTCGGTGGTCGAGGAAAAACGCTTCTGGGAGATCATCGCCCAGCTCAAGGCCATCGGAGCCAAAGGCATCCTGGTGCTGCCCATCGAAAAGATGGTACTCTAAACCCACAGACAATGAAGATCTACCAATATCCCGACAGGGCAGAGTGGCCCTCATTGATGCGCCGCCCGGTCAGCGACCGGACCGCCCTTTACGGCACCGTGTCGGCCATTCTCGACCAGGTGCGCCGTTGCGGCGACGAGGCCGTGAGGGAGTACACCCGCCGTTTTGACGGGGCGGAGCCGGCCTTGCTGCAGGTGTCGGCTGCCGAGATCCAGGCCGCTGCCGCCCAGGTGCCCGATTCGCTCAAAAAGGCCGTCGTTCGGGCCAAACAGAATATCGAAGCCTTCCACAGCGCCCAGCGCCGTGAACTGCCCCGGGTGGAGACCATGCCCGGTGTGGTGTGCTGGCAAAAGGCCCTGCCCATCGAAAAGGTGGGCCTGTATATCCCCGGCGGCACGGCACCATTGTTTTCGACCGTGCTGATGCTGGCCGTCCCGGCCCGCCTGGCCGGTTGTCGCGAAATCGTGCTCTGTTCGCCGGCCGACCGCCGCACCGGACAGATCCACCCGGCCGTGCTCTATGCCGCCCAGGTCTGCGGCATCGACAAAATATTCTGCATCGGCGGGGTGCAAGCCATCGCCGCCATGGCCTACGGCACCGAGTCGGTGCCCCGGGTCTATAAGATCTTCGGCCCCGGCAACCAGTATGTGATGGCCGCCAAACAACTGGTCAGCATGGAAGATACCGCCATCGACATGCCCGCCGGCCCCTCCGAGGTGGAAGTGCTGGCCGACGAGACAGCCTCGGTGCCCTTCGTGGCCGCCGACCTGCTGTCGCAAGCCGAACACGGCCCCGACAGCCAAGTGCTGCTGGTGACCGATTCTCCCAAGCTGGCCCAGGCCGTCATGGACGAGACCCGGAGCCAATGCGAGGCCCTTCCGCGCCATGAGATAGCCGCCAAAGCTTTGGAAAACAGCCGCATCATCGTTCTGAAAAACCGTCAGGACATGATGGACTTCACCAACGAATACGCCCCCGAGCATCTCATCATCTCCACGCGCGACTACGCCGACCTGGCCGCCCAGGTGCGCAATGCCGGCTCGGTCTTCCTGGGCAACTATGCCCCCGAGAGCGCCGGCGACTATGCCTCTGGCACCACCCCCCCGCGGCCCACCAAGGGCTATGCCAAAGCCTACAGCGGCGTGAGCCTCGACAGTTTCCTCAAGAAGACCACCTTCCAGGAAATCTCCGCGGAGGGTTTGCGCGGCATCGGCGGCATCATCGAGGAGATGGCCGCCAACGAGCAGCTCTTCGCCCACAAGAATGCCGTGACCCTGCGGCTGGCATCATTGACAGACAATACCGACAACGGCAAATAATGCTATGGAACTCAGCAAACTGATACGCAAAAACATCGCCTCGTTGGCGCCCTATTCCTGCGCCCGCAACGAGTTTGAAGGGGAGGCCCGGGTCTTTCTCGATGCCAACGAGAACCCCTACAACGAGCCCTACAACCGCTATCCCGACCCGCTGCAGCGCGACCTGAAGCGCCGCATCGCCGAGATCAAGGGAGTTCGTGAGGATCAGATCTTCCTGGGCAATGGCAGCGACGAATCCATCGATTTGGCTTTCAGGGCTTTCTGCGAACCTCGAATCGACAACGTGGTGGCCATCGCGCCCACCTATGGCATGTACCAGGTCTGCGCCGACATCAACGATGTGGAGTACCGCAAGGTGTTGCTCGACGAAAACTACAGTTTCAAGGCCGAATCGTTGCTGGCCGCCTGCGACGCACACACCAAGCTCATCTACGTCTGCTCGCCCAACAACCCCACGGGCAACGCCATGCCCCAGGACGAAATCATCAAGCTGCTGGAGCAGTTCCAGGGACTGGTGGTCGTGGACGAGGCCTACATCGACTTCTCGTCGCAGCCTTCGCTGCTGACCCGACTCGACGACTATCCCAATTTATTGGTGTTCCAGACCTTCTCCAAAGCCTGGGGCAGCGCCGGCCTGCGTCTGGGCCTGGCCTTTGCCAGCGAGGAGATCATCGCCATCTACAACAAGATCAAGTATCCCTACAATATCAACATCCTCACCCAAAAGCAGATGCTGGAGCACTTGCAGACACCCAGCCAGGTGCGTGCCTGGGTGGCCATCCTGCTCGACGAGCGCACCCGCCTGGCCGACGGCCTGCAACAGCTCAAGACCGTGCAGCACATCTATCCCAGCGACGCCAACTTCCTGCTGGTCCGGGTGGACGACCCCGTAGGCCTCTACAACCGGCTGGTCGGGGAGGGTATCATCGTGCGCAACCGCCACTCGGTGCGCCTTTGCGAAGGCTGCCTGCGCATCACCGTAGGCACCCCGCGCGAGAACGACATCCTGCTGGACACTTTGAAGCGCTGGGAAAAATAGTGTGTCAACACGCTTTAGAAAGATAATTACCGGACAACGGAACGAAATAAAAAATCAGCCTATGAGTACCCTTAAGAGAGCCTTGTTTGTCGATCGTGACGGCACCCTCATCGTCGAGCCGCAGCCGACCCTGCAGGTGGATACGCTCGAGCAGCTCGAACTGCTGCCCGGCGTGGTGCGCAACCTCTATTTCATTCGCCAGCACCTCGATTTCGAACTGGTGATGGTGAGCAACCAGGATGCCCTGGGCACCGAAGCCTATCCCCAGTCGCATTTCGACACAGTGCAGGAAAAACTGCTCACGCTCCTTGGCAATGAAGGCATCACTTTCGACGCTATCTACATAGACAAGAGCCGCGAAGAAGACCATGCCCCCACGCGCAAGCCCGGCACAGCCATGCTCAAGGCCTATATGGACGGCAGCTACGACCTGGCCGGCAGCTATGTCATAGGCGATCGGGCCACCGATGTGCGTCTGGCCCAAAACCTGGGTTGTCGGGCCATCCTGCTCAACAGCGACAAGAACCTCCTGTCCTGCCACGGGCTGAGCCTGCCCGAAGGCTCCGTACAGGTGGACTCCTGGGACCAGGCCTGCGAATGGCTCTTTGCCGGCGAACGCCGCGCCAGCGTGCACCGGGTGAGCAAGGAAACCAATGTATTTGTCGAGCTCGACCTGGACGGCCAGCCGGTGCGTGTGGCTCCCGACTCGGCCGAAAAAGCCTCCGGCTGCCACATCGATACCGGCCTGAAGTTTTTCGACCACATGCTCGAGCAGATCGGCCGTCACTCCGGTATGGCCCTGACAATCGTCACCCGGGGCGATTTGCAAGTCGATGAGCACCACACCATCGAAGACACGGCCATTGCCCTTGGCGAGGCCCTGCGACAGGCCCTGGGCAGCAAGCGGGGCATTGAGCGCTACGGCTTCTGCCTGCCCATGGACGACTCCCTGTGCTCTTTGGCACTTGATTTCGGCGGCCGAGCGTGGCTGGTCTGGGATGTCAAGTTCCAGCGCGAATACGTGGGCGATGTACCCACCGAAATGTTTCTGCATTTCTTCAAGTCGCTCTCCGACGCTGCCCAGATGAACCTCAACATCAAAGCCGAAGGCGACAACGACCATCACCGTGCCGAAGCCATCTTCAAAGCCTTGGCCCGCGCCCTTAAGATGGCCGTCCGTCGCGATATCTACCACTACGAGCTGCCGTCGACCAAGGGCCTGCTCTGAGGTGTGCAGCGGGAGTGAAAATAGCCATAAATAGGGATTGGCATTCATGGCAGGAAACGCTATCTTTGCGATATGACTAACGAATTGAGTCCTTCGATGAAGATGGCCGAGCTCCTGGAAGGGAACCCGTCGCTGCTGGGCGTGTTCACGCGCATGGGCTTCACCTTCGGCTACGGCGATGCCACAGTGGCCGAGGTCTGCCGCGACGCCGACATCGACCCCGGCACCTTCCTGCTCATCTGCCGGATCTATTCGCAAGATTCCTACCGTCCTTCGCAGGAAGAGCTCCAAAAGGCCGACCGGACTGTCATCGTCAAGTACCTGAGCCTTTCGCACACCCACTACATGAATGTGGCCATGAAAGACCTGGCCTCCAGCCTGGGCCGGATGATGGCCTTGTGTCCCGACGAGACGCAGCGCGTCATTTGGGAGTTTTTCGCCAATTTCAAGGAAGAACTCAAAAAGCATTTCGACTTCGAGGAAGAGTACGTGTTTCCCCACACCGACGGCCATCAGGCCGGTATTTCTGAAGAAGACCATTCCGGGGTGGAGGAGACCTTGGAAGACCTCAAGAGCCTGGTCATGAACCATCTGCCTGCCAGCGCCGACCAGCAGGAGGCCTATCGTGTCTTGTCGGTGATCAACTCCCTGCAAGACGATATCCACAAGCACATCCTCCTGGAAGAGACAGCTCTGGAAGGCCGCAGGCTGGAAAAATCCGAAGACAGCACACTCTCGGCCCGCGAAAAAGAGATCTTGGTCTGTGTGGCCCAAGGCATGATAAACAAGGAAATCGCCGACCATCTCAACATCTCCATCCACACGGTCATCAGCCACCGCAAGAACATCACCCACAAGACGGGCATCAAGACCGTGGCCGGCCTCACCGTCTATGCCCTCCTGAACCACCTGCTCGACATCGAGTAATCCTCTTTTTTCTCTCCAACTGAAAAATTATTCCCCAAAAAACTAGGGGGAGCGATGATGCAGGTAGGGGAGTCGCCGGGCTGCTTCGGACGGTGGTGTGGGCTGGATGCTGTCTACCCCAAAACAGGAAAAGTCTGCCTCGCTGCTGGAATCTACTCTTTGGTAAACAAGTAAACGGCCACTGTCGGCAGGATGACCAACAGTATGAGCGAAGTCTCTACCAGTGCGTACGACCCGACGAGATCGACCAGGGTTTGGAACTTGAGTATTCCATCGACAAGCAAGACCATAAAGGCGAACCAGCAGACGAGGAATATGGCGGCATGCTTGATTTTGCGTTTCTTTAGTTTCATATCGGCTTGCAGTGATTGCCATTCATTTTGCCGCCAAGTTAACGAAAGATTCGGAGATATCCAATATTGGCCGTCACGGTCGGCATTTTCGGCGTAGTATTGCATTTTGTATAGGTCAATTATGGCGTAGTAATGAAAGTTTCTTTCGTATGGCGCTCAGCACAGAAGAAAACGGTGCTTCGCCGCCAGAGGGCCGGATTTATACCGCAGCCCGGCCGCAGGGAGCAATATCATTTTGTGTTTCAAAGATGATGGCTTATATTTGCCGTGAATCGATTATAAAACCACAGTATGAAGACCATTTTTAAATCCCTTGTCCTTTCATTTATTATGGTGCTGGCCTTTGCTGGCTGGAACAATGACGAAAACAAACATGGCGGCCCAGCTGGAATAGGAATGGAAAATGGGCATTCGTACGTCGATCTGGGGCTCTCTGTCAAGTGGGCCATCTGCAATGTGGGTGCCGAGAAGCCGGAGGATTATGGCGAATACTATGCCTGGGGAGAGACAGCGGCAAAGGACAATTACGATTGGAACACATACAAATGGTGTAATGGGTCGTATAATACATTGACCAAATACTGTTCTTTAAGTGATTACGGAGCCGTCGATAACAAGACCGTGCTTATCCCTGAAGATGACGTGGCTCATGTGAAATGGGGCGGCCAGTGGCGTATGCCGACCAAGGCAGAACTAGATGAACTCCACGCTGAGTGCTCTTGGTACCGGGCCATCCAAAACGGTGTGAGGGGTTATCTGGTGACCAGCAAAAAGACCGGTTTTACCAACCGTAGCATTTTCTTGCCTGCCGCCGGCTGCCGCTGCGGCACTTCTCTCGACGGTGCAGACTTGTACGGCTACTATTGGTCTTCGTCGCGCAACGAGGTCTATAATATGCGCACTTGCTACCTCGTCTTCGGTTCGCGCTGTATCTTGGACTACGACGATCGCTTCTTCGGTTTCTCTGTCCGTCCCGTCTGCGAATAGCCTGCCAGAAGTGACGCCCGGCGCCCGGTGGCTAAGTGTAATCTGTGTTGCCACCGTCCAGAAAGGGTGACATCGACCGATCAATCAGAATCGTTGAGGGTGTGGAGGGGAGTCATCGATGCAACCCCGTATCCGTTACGGCCGCAGAGTGACGAGTGCAAAATGTCCAACCCCAAAGCTTTCTCTAATTTGATAATGGTTTCCAGTGTCATGTTGGTACTGCCCTTGAGAAGATTGGAAACATATTGCTGCGTACAACCCATCCACTTGGCCAGCTCCGCCTGCGTAACATGCTGCTCATCCATGGCCCTCATTACTTGCACCGTGATAAGATGCGAGTATTTAAGCCAAGGGGCATTCTCCCTTCTCCATTGGGCATCCTCCCTCCAGCGCGAGGGGACGGGCGATTCGTTCGCCTTCAAAAAATCAGTCGCTTTGCTCATCTCTAACATAATCATTTAGGCTGTCATAATCAAAGACGCCATGGTCAATCAAATAATTTCTAATTTGTTCCAGCTTAGCCAGTTCTGCCAGAGTGTGGCTCCTTTCTGACATTCGAGCTGTCAACTTTATGGCTCCACCGGTAACAAGATAAATACCGGGTTCTATTTTTATAGCGTATATTCTCAACCATGAGGAGTGGTGACGGTTGCCGGCTCCCTTTGCTTTTTCTTTTCCTAGTGATAATTCCGAATAACGACTATTCTCCAAATGTCTGAACAGAATATCCAGATTAGCTTCAGGGGAGATATCCAACATCAAACACTCCAATTGTGTTGCTTCGTCTATTGTTTCCAGAATGGCTTGATATACATTTGTTATTCGAAAAAATGAACTAAGGTCAGTCAGATTCTCCTCAAAGAAGTTCTTCAACCAGTTCATGTCATACCAGTTGGAAAACAGGACATCAAAGCAGTTGTTTTCCTCTCTGTCGTATTTTACGGCCCAAAGTCGGCCATCTTCAAGTATCCTTACAAATTCCATGGTTTCTTTTTTTTGCAAAGGAAAAAACAATATACAGATTGTACAATACAAAAATTGTTAACACCTCTGCTGATTCGATTCCAATCCAGGGCAAGCCCAATTCCAAGTCCCGACATCTCCCGATGACGGGCTTCTGAGATATCCAATATTGACTGCCTCAAGGGGGGGGCTTCTCGTCAACCGCCCTGCGCTGCCGCCCTGCGCCTGGCGGCTATGTGTCTTTTCCTGAATGTGTATGAGTGTGAAATACCCAGTGATTATGCCGAAAGCTTATTCCCTCGGTTCTGCTAGGGATATGGCAGGGATATGCCAGCGATATGCCTGCGGTTTGAGCGCGGCTGCGGTACAAATCGGGTGCTCTGGTGGCGAGGCACTGTTTTGTCCTGTGCC
>JAGDCW010000119.1 GCA_017958305.1 Bacteroidales bacterium
CAGCGGCCGCCTGCTCGTCGAGCCTTCGCTGGCTGTCTATGACGGGGCCGATGTGACGCACCTCATGATCGAGGCCAGCCTGCTCTCGCCCGATGGCGTCGAGGTGCTGGCAGAGCCCCTGCGCCAGGAGGCCGTCCCGGTCTTGAACAAGGATTTCCGCTCGGGCATCCTCAACGCCCGCACTCCGCAGCGCGGCCCGCGCGACTTCGGCTGGATGCAGGCCGAGATCGAGGCCCCCGAACTGTGGACGGCCGAGAGCCCGAAGCTCTATACGCTGCAACTTACCCTGAAGGATACGCTCAACAACAAGGTCCTGGAGCAGGTGAGCAGCCGTGTCGGCTTCCGCGACGTGAAGATCCGCGGCGGCCAGCTCTTTGTCAACGGACGGCCCATCCGCCTGCGCGGGGTGAACCGCCACGAACACGACCCGCGGCTGGGCAAGGTGATGACCGAGGAGCGCATGGTGCAGGACATCGTGCTCATGAAGCGGGCCAATGTCAATGCGGTCCGTACCTCGCATTATCCCAATGCCGTCCGCTGGTATGAACTGTGCGACGAATATGGTATCTACGTGCTGGACGAGGCCAATATCGAATCGCACGGCGTACGCGGCCTGCTGGCTTCGACGCCCGACTGGGCGGCCTCTTTCATGGACCGCACGGTGCGCATGGCCCTTCGTGACCGCAACCATCCTTCGATCATCGGCTGGTCGCTGGGCAATGAGGCCGGCTTCGGCTTCAACTTCGCTGCTACAGCTGCCTGGCTCAAGGATTTCGACCCGACCCGCTTCATCCATTACGAAGGGGCCCAGGGCGAACCCCTGGATCCGGCCTCGGTCGATGTCATCGCCCGTTTCTATCCCCGCACGCAGGACGAATATGTCAATCCCAACATGCCTGAAGGTGAGGACGAGGAGCGCTACGAGAATGCCCGCTGGGACCGCTTGCTGTCGATGGCGCGCGACACTTCGAACGGCGACAGGCCTGTCATGACCAGCGAGTATGCCCACGCCATGGGCAATGCCATGGGCAATTTCAAGGAGTATTGGGACGAGATCTACAGCCATCCGCGCATGCTGGGCGGCTTTATCTGGGACTGGGTGGATCAGGGCATCGAGACCGATCTGCCCGACGGCCGCGTCAAAGTCTGCTACGGCGGCGACTTCGGCGACCGGCCCAATTCGAAGGCCTTCTGCCTGAACGGCGTGATCCTGTGCGACCGCGGCCTGACGCCCAAATACTACGAAGTCAAGAAAGTCTATCAGCCTTTCCTCATCGAAAAGGCCATGATCAAGGTGGCTCCCGACAAGGCGGGCACGGTGCCTGTCTTGCTGCGCGTCACCAACCGCAACCACCATCTCACCACGGCGCCTTTCCGTCTGCTGTGGAGCATCGCCCACGAGGGACGCGTCATCGAGAAGGGCGAGCTGCCCCTGCCTGAGACCGGCCCGGGCGAGTCGGCCCAGCTCACGCTGCGTTCGACCAAATGGCAGAAACTCGAGGGCAATGTCCTCTTGAAGGTCTCCATCGTGCAGAAAGACAAGCAGCTCTGGGCCGAGGCCGGCTATGAAACGGCCTGGGAACAGTTCTTCCTCAAGACGGCCGTGATGGCCTTGCCCACGGTCAAGGCCGGCAAAGTCACCCTCGACGGCGACGGTCCGTCCTTCACGGTCAAGGCCAAAAACATTGTCTATTGCTGGGACAAGGCGACGGGCGCTTTGACGAGTATCCAAAACGGCTCGCGCAGCTACCTGGCCCAAAATCCCGAATTGCCGGCCCAGCCCTACAGCGAGGCCTGGCGTGCCCCGACCGACAACGACGCCGGTTTCGGCAACTGGATCGCCAAGGACTGGCAGACCCACCGCATGGCCGATCCTGTCCGCAGCACGGACAAGGTGGAGGCTGTCCCCGGGGAGGGTAGTGTCAAGGTCACGGTCGAGGACCGCTGCGAGTTCCTGCGCGGATCGGTGGTCCGTCAGACGGTCTATACGGTCCACGGCGACGGCATGCTCGAGGTGGAGCAGCGCTTCTCCACGCAAGGCGAGTTGCCGGTACTGGCCCGCCTGGGCAGCGCCTGGACGATCGCTCCGGCCTACCGGCGCCTGGAGTGGTTCGGCCGCG
>JAGDCW010000120.1 GCA_017958305.1 Bacteroidales bacterium
AGGCTATCCGTGAGGCTGAGGCTTATCCCGGACCGTCGCTCGTCATCGCTTACGCTCCGTGTATCAACCACGGTCTGAAGGCCAATGGCGGCATGGGTAAGAGCCAGGCCGAGGAAAAGAAGGCCGTCGAGTGCGGTTACTGGCACCTGTGGCGCTTCAACCCCGCCCTCATCGAGGAAGGCAAGAATCCGTTCTCGCTCGACTCCAAGGAACCCAACTGGGAGAACTTCCACGACTTCCTGATGGGCGAAGTACGCTATCTCTCGGTCAAGAAGGCTTATCCCAACGAGGCCGAGGAACTCTTCGCCGAAGCTCAGCGCATGGCACAGCTCCGTTACAAGAGCTACGTGCGCAAGACCCAGGAACAGTGGGGCGAATAAGAATACTCTAAAACCAAGGATATGCGGATCATGGGTTTGAAAGCTTTGCTTTTGACGGCGTGCCTGAGTCTGGCGGCACTTGTCGCAGAGGCTGCCACCTGGAACAGCCGTGTCACGGGTTCGGACCTGCAATGCCGTGTCCGGACGGCCGCCAACCCCTTGACCGATGCCAAGGGCAGGAACATGACGGTGGTCTATCTCGAAAACCTGGCCTGCGAGAAGATCGGCCAGAATCCCGTCGAGACGGATGTGCAGTGGTTGCTCGACCAGGGCTATCAGGTGGTGGAGGTGGACTATGCCGGCCATCCGGCCGCCAAGTCGCCCGACATCAACATGGACATCATCGCCATCAACGATGCCCTGAGCGGCGGCTCGTTCGGCGGTGCCACCAATTGCTCCGACCATCGGTCCTATATCCTTTTCGAAGGCTACCGCCTGGCCCGCGACCTGAGCTATTACAAAGACGATCCCACGGTCTATAACTATCCCGGCGGCTACACCGAAGGCGATTCCCTCTACATGGACGTCGCCTATCCGGCCAATGCCTCCCGTCCGGTGCCCGTGGTGCTGTCTTTTTCCTACAGCAACAGCTGGCACGGCAACGAGCACAGGCGCCTGTTCCTGGGCTATACGCTGGCCATGTTCGACGACAGCTTCCTGGAGGGCGCGCCGGCAGTGGGCATCGCCTGGGCCATGGCCGACCATCCCAAGTATTGCGACTGGGGCAACGGCAAGCCCGTGGGCGGAGCCAACAAGGACTATTCCTCATTCGAGGTCAATCCCGATGCAGCCCGGAAGGTGAAGTCGGCCGTCCGCACCCTGCGCGGCAGGGCAGGGGGGCTCGGCCTCTCCGGACAGGTGGGCATCTATGGCTTTTCGCGTGGATCGGATGCCGGCTCGATGGCGGTGGGCGACAAGTATGTGGCCGATTTCGAACAGGCAGGCCTGTACCAGGGGCTGTCCAGTGCCGTACAGGTGGCCGCCCTGGGCTCGGGTGTGTTCGATTTCACCGAGATCTACCAAGACAACACTTCGGGTGACGAAAGGTTGGAGACCCTTTGTCCCAAGGCCTGGGGCGAACTCCGAACCAACCGCGACAAATGGGAATACCAGAGCTCGGTCTATCTGGTCGAAACCCAGGCTTCGGCTCCGGTGATTTTCTTCTATAACCATAGCGACGCGCAATACTATCAAGCGCAGATCGCCCGTTTCCAGCGCCGGCTCAAGGCCAAGGGCATCGAGTATGGGGAGATCACCGACTATGCCTCCGGCCATGCCGTGCCCATGGATACGGCTTCCCTGGCCGCCATGTACCGCTTCTTCGACAAGCACCTGCAGCCTTCGCCCGACCAGTCCGCCGACCTGCCCGGCAGCGCGAAGCCCGTCGCACAAAGCGGTGTGCTGGCCGTCCCTTTTGATTTGCGGGTGGTTTCCTCGACCCGGGACGAAATCACCTGCTCCTTCTCTCTGTCTGCACCGGCCGAGGTCGAGTTCTCGGCCTACGACATCACCGGCCATCTGTTGCTCGGCAGCCACCGCACTTTGGGAGCCGGCGTCCAGACAGTCAAATTCAACACCACCGCCATGCGCTGGCCGCAGGGCGTCTATCTGCTGCGCCTAACCGCTCCCGGCGGCACACAGGTGCAGCGCTTCACCATCCGCTAGGGATCATTCCACCACGATGTCTCCGAAGAACCCGGGCCGGTGAAAATCGGGCCGGGGTGTGTCTATGGGCCGCCACGACAGGTAGTGCGGCCGGCTCAGGTGGTCGCCGCATTTGTAGAAGTTGGCCCGGATGGTTTGCCCCGAGAGTGTTTCGATGCGATGCCGGAAAAACACGGAGTAGGGGATGTCCAGCATCAGTTCCCAGCTTACCGTTCCCTGCCTTTCGGGAAAAGGATCGCGGCCCAGGCTGCTCCAACGGCCTATTTGGGAGGTGATTTGCCCCTCGGCCCGCTGCCGGTCGTGCCGGTCGCTGCCGCAACCCACCAGCAAGGCGCCGATGCAGTTGCACTCGATGTTGTAGTAGAGGCCGTCATTGGCCACGGAGACGAAAAACTCGACACAGGAGTCGGTCCAGATGTCGCCGTTGTCCCGATAGTTGCAGGCCAGCACACAGTCTTCCTCCACTTTGTAATGCAACAGCAGGCTGTGCCCCGTATGGGCCAGTCTGACTCCCACGGACGGCCGATAGGGAAACTGCGGCCAGCCGGCGTGGGCAACCGCTTCGAAGGGCAGGCCGGCCTGGTCCATGGCCCGGCCTGTTTGCGCGACATGATTCTCGGGCAGTGTCAATCGGGGACAAATCATGGTTTCGGTTTTTATCGGGGGCTAAGATAGGTATCATCGGGCGAAAAACAAGCACCCTTTAAAATTTAATATTTCGTTTTGGGAGTTTGTCCCAAAGTAACATTTTGCGCGACGATTTCGTCTATGGAAGCGATTGTGAATTATCAATAAGAATGCTGCCCTTGTATGTTATACAGCGTTTCAAATTGAAATAAATCTAAATTTCCACAGCGAAAAATGGCTTATTTGGCGATGTCTATTGCGTAACTTAAAAAAAAGAGCGATTATTGCGGTGATAATTGATATCAATGTGAACAAATATACAAAATATATACACTAATCTCAAACTATCAGCTTATGAAAAAACTTCTATCTGTTTTACTACTGAGCTTCTTGCTGTCCTTTACCTGGCAGCAGGCTCATGCGATTATTACCGACCCGGACGATTACATCGTCTATGATTCTGGTACGCTGGGAGACTCGGCGGTTGCTGCCAACTTCAACTTTGACGGAGGTGGCATCGTCCGCTATTTCTATACACCCGGAGTAACTATTGAAGCGGTTGGTACGGTGGGGCGTAGTATTTCGTCCAATCAGGATCTGATTGATATGGGATTTCCTTCCGGAACTAATATTTCGGATGTCCGCAACAAAACGATGCTGTGGGGTCTGGTAATCAATCAGGATAACGAGAACAAGAATGGTTATTATAAGTTGGATCCTGTTCTCTACAAACAGTTACAGCGCAAGAGCGACCCCGTGTTGCTCAACTACCGTTGGGACCTCAACAAGGGAGAGGGCAACTACTATCGTCCCTCGGATTCACTTATCATCAGAATGCCTGCCGACTGTGACTCTATTGTTATTATGGGCCAGGGTACCAATGCTTCCATCTATGCCTTGCTGGCCTACCAGCTGGACAAAGGACGCGACGCTCATTACTATGCAGGCCATAACACCGGTTTCTTCGTGGCCCGTATCGGATTGCGTCCCGAACCGGTCGAAGGACAGGACTCGGTAGATATTGTCGTTCTGGCTCCCCATAAGGACTGGTATGCCACCTATACCAAAACCGAGTGGACCAGCAGTACGGAAAACGGTAAGCTGCTTTATGCCGCCCAGTTGAATGAGGACGGAACTCCCTACTACATCAAGGGAGAACGTTGGGGCATGTACAATCGGAGCAATATTCTCCGCATTAAGGTTTACGGGCATATCGAAAAGGGTGAGATACCGCCGTTCACCGGTACCATTTCCGGCTGGACCTTCCAGTATCGTCCCAAAGAAACCGGTACGGTCGATTTGAACAATGTCATTTCTACCTCCGCCGGTTGGGGCAGTCAGACCTATGGCAAATATGCTTCTGACGAAGGGGTGGTCCGTTCGATGCTGACAGCTTCCAGAAGCTACAATATGGGCTACGATGACGACCTGAATACTTTCGGTGCCCGTCTGACCGGTCTGCCCGTAACGTCTGACACGACCGATTACACTCAGAATGCCCAGTTGCCCGAAGGTTATTTCCAGATTGACTTCTCCTCGACGGGCTTCCAGGATATGACCCTGAATATGGACTATGTCATCCGTAACGGAGCTGACAGTCTGGTCGTTGTGGCCAAAGAACTGAGTGCGGCCGACTGGCTGTTGCTGGGTAAGTTTGCCAACTCGGCCAACCCGATCAGTGATTTGGCTCATATCAGTTGTGCTATTCCCAACTCTCTGGCCAACAAGTCGGATGTGGTGATTCGCGTGTTGCAGAATGGCGGCAGCTACTCCGAAGGTGCTGAGTTGGACATTGCCAACCTGCGTATTGACGGTTACGACGACTATGTGGCCATAAACGTCGGTGCCCAAAAGGTGGCCTATATCACTTCCGCCGTCGATAGGCTGCATATGTTCGCCCGTTCTGCCACGGCCGACTCGACCGACAAAGTGCTGAAAAACTTGATTAATGATGCCAATATCGATGTCACGCCTATTACGGCCGACATCTGGTCTTCCTGGACAGCCGCCAACATCGCCGAAGCTGTCGAGGACTATAGTGTGGTCATCCTGAGTCCGTACATCGCTGCCAATGCCTCCGTGGTTACTGCTCTGGGCAGTCTGGTAGGTCAGAAGCCTATCTTGGCACTGAATGCCGATGCCTATGCCCAGTGGAATACTTCCGCTTCGCTGACAGCTAATGCTTCGGCCGATCTGACCGCCGATAACATGTTCCGTCTGCATCCGATTTTCAATGGAATGACGTTGGGTGAAGCTGCCGACGGTTTCATGCTTCCCAGACTTCTGTCCACGGAAGGCGATTCCGCCCTGCAGGCTATCAATGTGGCTGCCGGAGCCGGCTCATTTGTCTTGGGAGCTGCCGATGACGCTGTCTGCTTCTATGAGGACTTCAGCCAGCCCGAAAATAAGTTGATTTATCTGGGTATCAAACCAGAACAGGCTGCCTATGTCAACAGCAACTGTTCTACGCTGGTGGTCAAGATGCTGGCATATCTGGCCAAAGACAAGGCCTTTACCGCCCCGACTTTTGAAATCAACAGCAGTGGCCAGGCCATCGTCTCCAATGTCAGTGAATTGCAGGATGCTCTGCTTTACGACTTCTCACCGCTCAATCTGAGCCAGTCAACCATATTGCTGATGGGTGGCGAATATGCCTTGCCCGCCGGTGTTCAGTATGGTAGTGGCACCTTTGTACTGCAGCCCTACAACTCCGAGACAGTCACCATTGACGGTACCTTGGCCTCGTCCCAGACTATTGATATCAATTCGTTGACGATCAAGAATATGACTATTAAGGGTAATGCTCCCTTGTTCTCGGTCAAGCCCGGAGATAATGTCTCGACCGGTATTTATGTGGACGGATGTACTCTCATCGGCATCAAGACGCTGTTTGCTGCAATTGACGCGGACAGTGCCAAGGTGGCTCTGCTCTCGCTGAAAAACTCCACCTTGGAGCAGGTGGGCGGCGGTGAGGGCTTTATCCGCCTGGCCGGTGACAGCCTGATCTTTGACGATGTGGTCATCAACGAAAATATCATGATGGAATATGCGGGTGGCACCTTTATCAACTGGGGTGCTCCGGTACGTCGGGGTGACAATCCGATTGATGTCGAGATTACCCACAACACCTTTATCAATGCCACCGCTGCCAATGCTGACCTGATTGCCATGTCTGCCCAGCCTAAACAGGATTCCATCTCCGTAGTGATTGACAACAACTTGTTCTACAACACCTTCGGAGCCTCGAATATCACGCTGAAGGCAGATTCGTTCATCTCGGTCTATCAGCGCAACAACCTGGTGGAAGGCACTTCGTTTGTCCCCGGCTTGACGGCTTATAAGGACACGACCTATAGCAGTAACTTCACTAAGGAAGATATGGGTCTCAGCGCCATTTTTGACAATGAGGACGATCATACGATCTCCAAGCTGTCGAAACTCTACACGGCCGGTAGCAGCCGCACTTATGTCGGTGCTTCCAGAACCTATATTGCACGAACCGAACCGGGCACCTTCGCCGTACACAATGTCACGGAGCTGACCGATGTCATGAACATCGCCATTGGCGGTGATGTCATCGAACTGTACGATTTCGTTCCTGCCAGTGAGGCTGATTCAATCAAGTACGGTGAGTCGGGAGTCTATGTGCTGGGTCTTAATGGCTTTGCTTATCCCACTACGGGCGGAGACCTGACTATCCGTGCTGCCGAGGGTCAGCATCCCATCCTGTTCGGTCGTATATCGCCCAACAACTCGGCCAAACTGGATGCCCTGCGTATCGTTGGCCTGACCTTCGCCGATGCAGAGGGCTTCCCGAACTTCGATAACGAAAATGCCGGCCCGTTCTACTTTACCTCGGCTGCCAACATCGGTGTGTTCCATGTCACCCAGTGTACTTTCGAGAATCTGCAGAACCAGCGTCTGATGCGCACCAACAACTGTGCCAACCTCTATCTTGGCGAGGTCATCTTCGACTACAATGTCTTCGAGAACCACGGCGGTACAATGGCCGACGGTGAAGTAGGCGCTGCCCACTTCTTCCAGTTCGTCAACGGTGCCGACTACACGCTCGACCGCTTCACCTTCGTCGAGAACATCGTTTCCAACTTCCACGGCAGCCAGTTGTTCAACATTGCCCGTGGTGGTTCGAAGGGTGACTCGGCCATCGTGATCAAGATCTCCAACAACCTGTTCTACAAGTTGGGCGGCAATGCCAAGGACCAGAACCGCAACTTCCTGGAGTTCAACAAGGCTCCGCAGGGCTGCACGGTCGATATACAAATTGTCAACAACCTGTTTTACAAGCGTTGGAGCGATGTCAACAAGCCCATTTGCCAGGTTGTTCTTTATGATACAGCCGGTGTGAAATCATCGAACATTGTGATTAGCAATAACTACTTCGAAGGCGATTACTATCCCGCCGATGGAGAAAGCTACGGTGCCAATCCTGTCTCCAACTCGACGTCTGAAGAAGCAGTCCTCTACAACCTGGCCCAGACGGGCGGTGAGGTGGAGGTGACCCGCGGCGAACCGCTCACGTGGGAAGTCCTGGGTGTCGATGAGGTCTTCGCCGACGAAGCCACCCTGACCATTGACCAGAGTTCGCCTTTGTTCACCGCCGGTCTGAACGGTGCATGCATCGGTCCGAAGATCTGTTACGGTATCAAGGAAGCCCTCAACAGCGCCGAGATGGCCAACGAAGGCCTGCAGGCCTTCAGCCGCGACGGCAGAGTCTATGTCAATGCCGCCCGCAGCACCGAACTGCGCATCTACAGCCTCACTGGCAAGATGGTCCGCAGCCAGATGCTCGCAGAAGGCATCAACGAGGTTGACGGCCTGGCCGCCGGCCTGTACATTGTCCGCGTCAACAACGCTGCTGTCAAGGTCCTGGTAAAATAAGACCTGACCCAACAGAATAATTTCGGGTGTGCCCGGGCTGCAATAAGCAGCCCGGGCATACTTTTTTCAATATCTCCCATTATTTTTCGATAACAGATTAAAAAGCCTCTGCCTCCTGAAACGTTACAGGAATATATTTGTCTAAGTCAAAAAAAAGAGCGAATATTGCGACCTAATAGCGCGTACTTTATGCCCAAGGCCGGAGGCGTTCGGCCAGAACCTAAACAATAACATTTTGATTTCTAAACCTATAACCAATTATTTTACGCGTATGAGAAAATTTACTATCAGCTGTCTGGCAACACTCGCCGTGTTGCTGCTCGGCACGATGCAAGCTCATGCCATCATCACCGACCCCGACGACTATATCATCTATGATACGGGCGCACTGGGCGATTCGATTGTGGCAAGCAACCTGAATCTGGATGAACCGGCCCCCGGCCAGGTAATCCGTTTCTTCAGAACATCCGGTGTCAGTGTGAGATTGATTTCCACGGGTATCGGTCGTGGCATCTCCTCCAATCAGGACCTGATCGACCTGGGTTTCCCCTCAGGCACGCCCACATCCGCCACGTCTGGAAAAAAGATCTACGGTATCGGCATTTCCCAGGGCACGAACGATGAGGCGACCGGAACCTGGTACTCCCTCGACGCCATCAACTACAAAAAGTTGCAGCGCGCCCACAGCCCGTTGTTGACGGACTATCGTTGGGACTACAACAAGCCCAATGGCACCTACAACCGTCCTTCCGACTCTTTGATCGTCCGTGTCCCGACCAATTGCGACTCGATGGTCATCATCGCCCTGGGTACCAACTCCCACTACGGCATCACTGTTTACCGCCTGGATCAGGGTCGCGACGCTTTCCTGTACATGGGTGGCAACTGGGGTAGATACATGCCTCGTATCGGTCTGAATCCCAGATCGGTCGAAGGCGTTGACTCTGTCGATTACGTCATCCTGGGCCCGCACAAGGACTGGTACGGCAAGGCCGGTGGAGAAATCTGGTCCGACCACAACAGTTTCCAGTGGTCGCTGGTCGAAGGCGATCCCACCTTGGTGAACGGTATCGAAGGCAACTATGTCACCAGCGAACGCTGGGGCTTGTTCGAAGGTACCTCCATCGCCCGTATCAAGGTCTATGGCAAGATCGAAAAGGGTGATATTCCTCCCTTCACCGGCACGATAGTCGGCTGGACTTTCGCCTATCGTCCCAAGAGCACCGGTACCCCCGATGTCAACAATGTCATCAGCACCACTTCGGGCTGGGGCAGCCAGACCTATGAGAAGATCGCTTCCGACCAGGGTGTGGTCCGTGGCATGCTCACCGCTTCGAAGAATTTCAACCTCGGCTACGACGACGACCTCCACATCGTCGGTACCCGTCTCGCCGGTCTGCCCGTGACATCCGATACGACCGATTTCACCAAGTCGGCCCAGCATCCCGATGCCTACTATCAGTTCGAATTCACCGGCAGCGGTTACCAGGACATGACACTCAATGTCGATTTCGCCATCCGTAACGGTGCCGATTCTCTGGTGGCCGTCATCCGGGATATGAGCAAGAGCGACTGGACCGTGCTGGGCAAGATGGCCAATTCGGCCAATGCCATCACCACTCTGGCCCATGGCGAACTGGCCATCCCCAAGGATTTTGCCAATGTGAAAGACCTGGCTGTCCGCCTGATCATGAACGGTGGCAACTATCCCGAAGGGGCCGAGCTGGACATCGCTTCCATCGCTGTCAACGGCTATGACGACTATGTCTCCCTGAACGACGGAGCCCAGAAGGTGGCCTACATCACGCCTGCCGCCGACCGTCTGCATCTTTTGGACCGTTCCACCACGGCCGACTCGACCGACTATGTCTATCGCGCCCTCCGCGACAACAAGGACATCAACGCCAAGCCCATCACGGCCGATGTCTGGGCCTCCTGGACTGCTGAAGGCATTGCCGAGGCCGTCAAGGACTACAGCGCCGTTGTCGTCAGCCCGTTCCTGGATGCCAATGCCTCGGTGGTCGCTGCTTTGGGCAGCCTGGTTGGCCAAAAGCCCCTCCTGACCCTGAACGCCGGTGTCTATGCCAAGTGGAATGCCAACGCATCGGTCGCCGCCATCAACACCTATGAGTTGAGCGCCGACAACGGTCTGCGTCTGCACCCGATCTTCAAGGACATCACCCTGGGTGACGCCGAGGACGGCTTCGCCCTGCCCAAGATCCTGTCTGGCGCCGAAGATTCCATCCTGCAGGCCATCGCCGTACCCGAAAGCGCAACGAGCTATGTACTGGGTGGCGCCGAAGGCAAGGTCTGCTTCTTCGAAGATTTCACCACTCCTAAATATAAAGTGGTCTATCTGGGTATCAAACCCGCCCAGGCCAAGTTCGTCAACAGCACAGCCAACAAGCTGATTGCCCAGACGCTGAAATACTTGTCCACCGGTGGTGCCTTCGCCGCCCCGACCTTCGAAATCGACAAGGACGGCAACGCCATCG
>JAGDCW010000121.1 GCA_017958305.1 Bacteroidales bacterium
GTGATCCAGTTCACCAGTGCCGAGTTTACCGGTCCGCTGCATTTCGTGCAGTTCTGGCTGGATGTCATTTCCGAGTGGGAGGCCGAAACAGGCAAGAATGCACTGGTGGCGCTCAGTGCCACTTGGGATGTGACCGATGCCATCCTGAAGGATCCCGAACGGATGAAGGCCGTGGATATCCTGGATATCCGCTACTGGCGCCCCACCATCAACGGCTATTCCGGCCATCCGGGCGGCTTGAACATGGCCGAACGTCAGATGGGCCGTGTGGCCGCCCATCCTTCGCAGGCCGACTTCAACAAGGGCAATTTCAAGGGTAAAACCATGGACGAACGCGTCTATGAGACGATCAGCGATTTCCGTCAGCAGTTCCCCGACAAGGCCGTCCTCTATTCGGCCGGTGGCGGCGGTTGGACGGCCTTCATGGCCGGTGCCTCCTTGTGCAACCTGCCGGCAGGCTTGCCCGAAGGTTTCCTCAAGACCGCAGCCCAAGTGGATGTGATTCCCGACATCTCGAATTGGGTGATGGGCAAGAAAGGCGTCGGCTATATCGCCTACGGTCAGCGCGAGGTTGAGATCGACCTGACCGGTGATGCCCAGACCTATCATGCCCAGTGGCTGAATGCCCGCAGCGGACAGCCCGTGGGCGAGCCTTTCAGCGTCAAAGGCAAGACGGTATTCAAAGCCGAGAGCCAAGGTGTGCTCTGGTTGTACAAATAACGCTTAAACGGAATAGCAATGAAAAGATATATATCCCTTTTGCTCATGCTGACGCTGGTGCTCGGCATGAATGCACAGAAAAACCAGACTGTCGTGCCCATCCGTTCGGCTGGCGGCCATCTGGACTATGTTGTCGATGAACGCGGCAACCGTGTGCCCGACTATTCCTATTGCGGCTACATGGCTTCCGAAGTGTTGATTCCCACCGTTCCCGTCAAGGCGGTGGTTCCGGCGGGCCAGGGCGACCGTACGGCCGATATCCAGGCCGCTTTGGACTATGTCGCCTCTCTGGAGGCTGATGCCGACGGTTTCCGTGGCGCTGTCTTGCTGGAAGCCGGTCAATATGAGATAAGCAATACCCTGTGGATCAAATCTTCGGGCGTGGTGCTGCGGGGCAGTGGCATGATGGCCGGCGGCACGGAGATACTCTCCACCGCGACCGACCGCATCACCATGATCCGTTTCCAGGGCCTTGACGACCGCACTTACGAGCCGGCACTCAATGTGGCCGACAAAATCGTCCCCACCGGCGCTCTGACCATTCAGGTGCCGGGCCATAAGTTCAAAGCCGGCGACCTTATCGTCCTGCGTCAGGGAATGCCAGCCATGGATCCCGAACGTCAGGCTGGCGGCCGGGCCATGATGATGGGGGGCGCTTCGGCTGCCTGGCAGCGCAGCATCCGCTCGGTCAAGGGCGCTACCTTGACTTTGGATGCTCCCATCACCTCCGAACTTTCGTCCGAACGCCGTCCTCTCCAGGTACAGCGCATGCAGTGGCCCGGCCGGCTCGCCCAGAACGGCCTGGAGAACCTGCGCATGACGAGTGTGTATGACACTTCCAACGAGAAAGACGAGAATCATGCCTGGATCGCCGTGGCGATGGAAAACATGACGGATGCCTGGGTGCGCCGGGTCGAATTCCGCCATCTGGCCGGTTCGGCTGTCTATGTGACCGAATCGGTTTCGCGTGTCACGATCGAAGACTGCAAGAGCCTGGAGCCGGTTTCCGAAATCGGCAGCCAGCGCCGCTATTCCTTCTATATCAAGGGTAACCAGTGCCTGTGCCAGCGTATCCAGGCCGAAGCCGGCTATCACGATTTCGCCGTGGGTGCCGCCGTCGGCCCGAATGCCTTCGTGCAGTGCCGTTCGATGCAGCCTTACAGCTACAGCGGTACCATCGAGAACGAATCGAATGCCGTGTTGTTCGACATCTGCTATGTCGATGGCAACGGACTGTGCTTCGGTGAACCCAATCCGGCCGATGCCTATGCCGGTTGCAACACTTCCAACTCCCTGATGTGGAACTCGCAGGCCGCCATGGTGTCGTGCCTCAAGCCTGTCCGCGGACAGAACTGGGCCTTCGGCGCCTGGGGCGGTTTCAACGGCAAGGGCTACTGGACCGGCGCCAACAACCATTCCTCTCCCTGGAGCATCTATTACACGCAATTGGCCGACCGTACGGGCAAGCGCAATCCCAACGAGGGCAAGCTGATGCCTCTGGGCCGCGGCGGAGTCTCTTCCTATGCCGATGCCGTGTTCCAGACCGCAGCCGCCCGCCGTCCGCTCAAGACCATGGCCCAGTGGGTCGATTCCCTGGTTTTGGACGATCCTCTCGACATCAAGTGCCCGGACCAGCAGATGAAATCTGTCTGGACGTCGTTCAAAAAGCAGCCCGTCAGCGTGGAGAGCTATCCGCTCGTCATCAAGGAGGGTGTCATCAGCCGTCAGGGCAAGATCCTCACCGGCCGTCGCCAGAATCCTTCCTGGTGGCGCGGCAGCATGGGCACCCCTGCAGCCATGGATCCCCACATCGTCCGTTTCGCCTTGGCTCCCGAGGGCTACGGCATCGTTGACGATCTGGATGCCATGACCGACCAGATGCGCCAGCGGGGCGTCCTGGTGACCGATTTCAACTACGCTCTCTGGTACGACCGCCGTCGTGACGACCATCAGCGCACGCGCCGCATCAACGGCGAAGTGCGTCCGCCGCTCTATGAGCTGCCTTTCGGCCGCAGCGGACAGGGCAAGGCCTGGGACGGCCTGAGCCTCTACGACCTGACCAAATGGAACAACTGGTATTGGAACCGTCTTCAGACCTACGCCCGTCTGGCCGACGAGAAGAACCTGGTGCTGTTCTACCAGAACTATTTCCAGCACAATATCCTGGAAGCCGGCGCCCACTGGGCCGATTTCCCCTGGCGTTCGACCAACAACGTCAACGAGACCGGTTTCCCGGATCCGACTCCCTATGCCGGCAACAAGCGCGTGTTCATGGCCGAGCACTTCTATGATGTCAACCATCCGGTGCGCCGTGAGCTGCATCGCAACTATATCCGCAAGTGCCTCGACAATTTCGCCGAGACGGGCAGCGTGATCCATTTCACGAGTGCCGAATATTCCGGCCCGCTCCATTTTGTGGAATTCTGGCTGGATGTCATCGCCGAGTGGGAGGCCGAGACGGGCAAGAACGCCCTGGTGGCTTTGAGTGCTCCCAAGAACGTGCAGGAAGCCATCCTGAAGGATGCCAAGCGCGCCAAGACGGTGGATGTCATCGATATCCGCTATTGGCACACCTACGGTGCCAGCGGAGAGTTCGCGCCCGACGGCGGTTTGAACCTCACCCCGCGTCAGTTCGAGCGCATCATGAAGCCTTCGAACGCTTCGGCCGGCAATGTCTATCAGATGGTACGCAGCTATCGCGACGCTTATCCCGAAAAGGCTGTGCTGTATTCGGCCAGCAGCTTTCCCGAACAGGGTTGGGCTGCCTTCATGGCCGGTGCTTCGCTCTGTCCGCTGCCCGGCGGGCTGCCCGAGGCCTTCCTGCAGCAGGCTGCCACGATGCATCCCGTCCAGGGCGACTGCTGGACGCTGGCCTGTGGCGACCAGTGCTATGCCGTCTATCCCGACGAGGGCAAGGTCAGTGTCGATCTGAGCGGCCTGCAGGGCAGTTTCAAAGCCCAGTGGCTGGATCTGGGAAGCGGCGCCCCGACGGGCAAACCCTTCACTGTCCAGGCCGGCAGCTCCGTGTCGTTGAGCGCCCAGGGACTGTTGTGGCTCTATCGCTGATAAATTATGCTATCAATTAATCGATTATATCTATGAAAAGAATGAATGCCCAATGTTGGAGCCTGCTGATGGCTGTCGTGGCAACGTGCGCGGTCCAGGCACAGACCCCCTCCGGCTTCAACCCCGACAAAGACCTGGTGCACTATGTCGGTGAAACCATGTCCAATGTGGATTACCATCACGGACAGCTGCAACCGGCCATCGGTGTGCACAACCAGCAGATCATGCGTGCCAACCGCCTGATGCCCGAGCAGTCGGACGGTTTCGGCTGGACCTACAATCATGCCCCGATGATCGCCTACTGGAACAACACTTACTTTGTGGAATACCTCAGCGACCCGGTCAGCGAGCACGTCACGCCGGGCCAGACGCTGCTCATCACTTCCAAGGACGGCAAGAACTGGTCGATGCCCCAGGTGATCTTCCCGCAGTACATGGTGCCCGAAGGCTACCAGAAGGCGCCGGGCGAACCCGTGGCCGACGGCCGGACGGCCGCTGTCATGCATCAGCGGGTGGGCTTCTATGTCTCGCCCAAATCCGGCAAACTGCTCGCTTTGGGCTATTATGCCGTCGCCCTGTATCCCAAGGACGAGCCGCTCGACGGCAACGGTATCGGCCGGGTGGTGCGCGAAATCAAGGCCGACGGCAGTTTCGGCCCGGTCTATTTCCTGCGCTACAACCACCGCTTCAATGAGCAGAACACCACCTTCCCCTTCTACAAACGCTCGAAGGACAAGAAGTTTGTGGCCGCCTGCGACGAGATCCTGGCCAATCCGCTCTACATGCAGCAGATGGTGGAGGAAGCCGACCGCGACGACGAACTGATTCCCATCAAGAAGCAGTACAAGGCCTTCAGCTACTATCACCTGGACAACGGCGATGTGGTCGGCCTGTGGAAACATGCTTTGACCTCCATCAGCCACGACGGCGGCCACACCTGGTACGAGGGTGTCCAGCGTGCATTCGGCTTTGTCAACAGCAATGCCAAGATCTGGGGGCAGAAGACCTCCGACGGCCGTTTCGCCACGGTTTACAATCCTTCGGAATTCCGTTGGCCGCTGGCCGTCTCCACTTCTGACGACGGACTGGAGTACAAAGACATGATGCTCGTTCACGGCGAGATCTCGCCCATGCGCTACGGCGGCAACTACAAGAGCTATGGTCCACAGTATGTCCGTGGTATCCAGGAAGGCAACGGAACGCCTCCCGATGGCAAGATGTGGCTCACTTACAGCGTGAACAAGGAGGATATCTGGGTCAGCTCCGTGCCGGTGCCCGTCACCTGCCGTGCCGCTGCCCACGAAAAAGATGTCTTCAACGACATGCCCGACGGCCGGGAACTGGAAAAGTGGAACACCTACGACCTGGTTTGGGCCAGCACCAGGATGGAAAAGGACGAGCAGGGCGTCAAGTGCCTGACGTTGCGCGACAAGGATCCTTTCGACTATGCCATGGCCGAGAAGATTTTCCCGACTTCCTCCTCGTTCAAGGCCAGCTTCGAAGTGGTGCCCGGACAGAACGATTTCGGTCTGCTGCAGGTGGAAGTGCAGAACGCCAAGGGACTGCCTTCGATCCGCATCAGTTTCGAGCCCGACGGCCGCATCTTTGTCAAGAACGGTGCCCGCAGCAGCAGTGTCGGGATCTATCGTCCCGGCGAGAAATATCAGATCGCACTGACGGTCGATTGCTCGCGCCGCTATTATACGGTCCGTGTCAACGGCGGCCGTGAGACGGGACGCATCTTCTTCGCCCCTTCGCACGATCTGGAGCGGATCATGTTCCGCACGGGCGGCCGTCGCCTGACGCCCACGCCCGAAACGCCGGCCGACAACTACACCGACCTGCCCGAGGCTTCCTCCATGGAAACCCGTGAGGCTGTGTTCCGTATTTATTCTCTGGAAACGGCCGAAGTCAGATAGTCAGTTTTCTGTAAAAAAATAGAGACGGAGCCCCTCGGCCTCACTCGGCGAGTGAGACCGGGGGGTTCATCATTTTCTGCCATTTGCGCCAGCCCAGGCAGGCGATAACCACATAGAGGCTATAGAGCAGGGCCTTGAAAGGAATGCCTTTGCGGACATACAGGATGGTGCAGACCAGATCGACTACTATCCAAAAGAGCCACTGCTCGATGTATTTGCGCGACAGTGCCCACAGGCCGACGATGCTCAAGGCATTGGTAAAGGCGTCCAGTACCGGCACTGTGGAATTGGTCCAGGTGATCAGCACAAAATAGGTGACAGCCCAGATGGCCAGAAAACACAGGCCGACCGCCAAGTATTTTTTGAGTGGCAGGTGCGTGATGGGCAACTCTTTCTTTCCGGTCTTGCCAGTTTTCCATACGGCGTAGCCATAGACGGCGGCCAGGGTGTAGTAAACGGCCATGCCGGCATCTCCATACAGGCCATGGCTGTAGTAGAGCCAGACATCCAGGGCCGGCATGATGATGCCCACAATCCACAGGGCGATGTGGGCACGGTATTCCAGCCAGATGTAGAGCAGGCCCAGCAGGGTAGTGAAGGCATCGAGCCAGTGGGAAGCCAGGAAGTCAGCCATAAATACTAGAAGTTCAGACTGAAGTGTGTCAGGAAGTTGAAAGGAGCCGACGGTGCAAAACCTACGGCCTCAGAATCGCGCAGGCCCCAGGTGTTGACGGCATAGACCTGACCTTGTGCATCCTGACGGAACTGCGGGGCAGCCCAGCCGTTGTTGTCGTATTTGGCGTTGAACAAGTTGTAGAAAGTGACACCGATCACGGCCTGCTTCAGGCCGATGCGGGACAGGTCGAGCGTGTAGCTCAGATCCAGGTTGGCCACGAAATGTGCATCTAGCATCAGGCTCTCCGTGGTCTTGACATCGTCCGTCTGAACCCAGTCGCTCCAGCAGGTCATGGTCTTCACGCCGTAGTTGGTCAGGTACTGCTGGCCGACATACTGGCCCATCAGCGTGCCGCGGAAAGCGTTTTGAGTATATGTCAGCTGGGTGTTGGCAATGATGTCGGGAGAGAAACTGAGCGGTGTTTCGCCGATGTTGACCACCGTGGTGTAGTCGTCCAGGGTCACTTTCATGTCCTGGGCACGGTTGCGGCTGAAGGTGGCGTTGGCGTCCCAGCGGAGGCAGTCGAGTATTTGCCAGGCGGCTTCGAGTTCGATACCCGTGCGGTAGCTTTTGTCGATATTCTTGGTGATTGCCACTCCTTCGTCGTCCAATTCGCCCGTCAGCACGAATTGGTCCTTGTAGTGCATGTGGTAGAGATTGACGCCGGCCATCCAGCGCTGACTCTGGTACTTGTATCCCAGTTCCAGGTCGCCCAGGCGCTCGGGGCGGACAGCCTCGCCATAATGCTCCTCATAATGGTCGCGAGTGGGCTCGCGGTTGGCCACCGCATAGGAGGCATAGAGACGTTGTTCCTCGGTCACCTGGTAGTTCAGGCCGAATTTGGGATTCACGAAGTTGAACTGATTGTCCAGGTCGACACGGATCTGGCCACCGTCGCCCCAGTCGCCCGTCGGACCGTTCATCTCGTGGCGGACATAGCGGTACTGCAGATCACCGAAAGCCGTCAGGCCAGGCAAAAACTCCCAGTTGACCTTGGCATAGACGTTGATGTCGGTCTTGTCTGCGACATTGTCGTAGTAGGGATGGTTGGGCTTCAGATTAGGCAAGGGCAGGGCAACCGTGGGCGCTTCCTTGTAATAGGGCGTCCCCACCCACAGCACCTGGCCTGTGCGGGTGGCATGGAAATGGTTGGCGCCACCGCCCAAGTTCAGGGTCAGGTTGCGTTGATTGTCGAAGTTGGCCGATGCCACGAGTCCGTAGAAATCCTTGTCGCCGGCCTTGCGCTGCACCAGGTTGCCCCGCATGGAGGCATCGTCGGTGAGGAGCCACTCGCGCAGTTTCTTGCCGGTTTTCATCTGATCGTAATCGTAGCCGTCGAGGGTGTAGTGCAGGGCCATGTGAGTGGTCCAGCGGCCCAGGTACTGGTTCCAGTGCAGCTGGTAGTGCTGTTGGTGATAATTGTCATATTGCCCTTCGTAGAAGCGCATGTTGCCTGTTTCGTCGTAGTAGAGGCCGCAGGAGTTGTAGGTGCGTCCGTAGAGCGACTGCTCATATTTCGAAGTGTAGTTCCAGGCCATATAGGTGCGTTCCGTGCCGTTGAAGGTGATCAGTTTGATGTTGTTGTTCCTGCCAAACCAGCCGGCTTGCAGCAGATAGGAATTCAAGGAGGATGTGGCCCGGTCTATGTAGCCGTCCGACCCGATATTGGACAGCCGTCCCTGCAGTCCGAAATGACCCTTGATCAAGCCTGTGCCGAAGCGCAAGGTCTCCTTGTGTGTGCCGAAGCTGCCAGCCGACAGGTCCACGCTTAAATGGGCGGTGATGGGCTCGGTGAGCATGTTGACCGTCGCACCGAACGCTCCGGCACCGTTGGTGCTGGTGCCAACTCCGCGCTGAATCTGGATAGACTGCACCGAACTGGCAAAATCTCCCATGTTGGTGAAATACACCAGTGAGCTCTCGGCGTCGTTGAGCGGCACACCGTTGGCGGTGATGTTGATGCGCGACGGGTCGGTGCCGCGCACCCGGAAACTGGTGTAGCCGACCCCGTTGCCTGCGTCGCTGGTCAGGGTGACACTGGGAGTGGAGGCAAGCAGAAAGGGCAAATCCTGCCCATTGTTTTTCTGCTGGATGTAGGAGCGGTCCAATTGGGAATAGGCCATGGGCGTCTTCTGCGAGACGCGTGTCGATACGACCTGGATTTCCTGGATACTGATGATTCTGAGCGAATCATCCTGATTGTTCTGAGCTGCGGCGGGCAGACCCGGAAGAGCGGCACAAAAAAGTGCCATTGCCATGGATAAGGTTTTGTGGTTCATTTCCTTTACACATTTGTGGAGGGTACGACGGCACCGCCCCGGTTAATAAAAACAGGTAAAGGGAAATGCTACGGTGTTTTGTTGATTTACATACTGTCCATCCCTACGTCGGCA
>JAGDCW010000122.1 GCA_017958305.1 Bacteroidales bacterium
GCCAGACTCTGCTGGAAGAAATCTTTGATTTGCTTGATGCCTTGTTCCGTCTGCTTAAGGCTTAACAAAGACCGGTAGTTTTTCGGTATCGACAATTTGCTCATAATCAAGCGATTTTTGTATCCCCGTGGGGAGTCGAACCCCAATCGTTGGAACCGGAATCCAATATTCTATCCATTGAACTACGGAGACAGATTTTTCGTGTGCGAAGATAATAAGAATTTTTGAAATACCGCGAGCCGGCCTTCCATCAAAATGCCCGGCCACTCATAAGAAAGCTCGGCCTTCCATCAAAATGCCCGTTCCATTCAGAAGCCTATGGCCTGGGCCCAGGCCGTGGCGGGCCAGGCCTGGTTGCACTGGCCGATGAGCTCGTCCTTCACCCCCTGGCGGGGCACATAGGTGGCCAGACCGCAATAGTCGTTCACCCGGATCACCCTGCCGCTGCCCGAAGCCGTGCTGTAAAAAGCCTCGGTGTGCCCGCTGTAGGGCACGGTTTTCTGCAACTGGGCCTTGAAGAGCCGGTAGTCGGGGTCGTCGTCGGGCGAGTCGAGGTTTTCGCGCACAAAACTGTCGAAATCGAAAAACATGGTGTTGGCCCGTCCGTCATAGACCTGCACGTCCTGGACGCTGAGCGAGTTTTTGTTCATCTTGGCCATCAGGGGCCGGGTGGCCGAGGCCAGCGCCTCCATTTCGGAGAGGTCGGTCACGGCGATGGTGGCATAGGGACAAGGACGTCCGTTGAAGTAATAGTCGTTCTCGAAAAAGTCGATGAAGCAGGCGGCCACGCTCTGGCTCACCTCCAGGGCCGAACGCTTGCCGTAGAGCAGGGGCAGGATGCGCTTGTAGGGGAAGCCTTCCGTGAGCACCTCCGTGGGCGAGCCCACCAGGTAGCCGACGGCATGGCGCAGATCGTAGGCCAGTTCGACCGAGGAGCACAGACAGGCGTCGCCGATGAGGAATTCCCAGCCGTAAGGCTCCATCACATCGGCCAGCTCGGAAAAATCCATGTGGTTGAACTCGTTGCCGTTGCTTTTCTTGGGCTCGGCCCCAAACCATTTGGTGCGCAGCTGGTCGGTCTTGGCCGCCCGCTGACGGGCATCGCCCGTGGTCATCTCCAGGTTCTTGGGCAGCCAGCCCGTGGAATGCGACCACACAATCAGGCCGTAGTGCGTGGCCGGAGCCAGGCGCACGGCATCGTCCATCACCTGCCGCATGGCATCGGGCTCCAAGGGATTGTCGAAGTTGTAAGCCTGCAGCAGCACGGTGTCGGCCAGCTGTTTTTTCAGGTCCTTGGACGGTTTGATGCGCCAGAGCCTCTGTCCCCCCGGGTTGGAACCGGTGATCTTCGGATCGGTCGGGCCGGAGAAGAAGACCAGCAACTGCCCCTTGCCCAGTACGTCGCGGTCGCAACTGGACAATATATTGCGGATGTCCCGCAGGGCATCGTAATAGAGGTCGTTGTTGGCCGACATGTACATCAACACGGTGCGGTCGGCCGTAGCCGGCTCTTCGCCGTGATGGCAGCAACTTCCCAACAGCCAGCCTGCCAGCAGCAGGGTGGCCACCTTGACCATGCCCGGGATGAGAGCTCTCATATTATTATATATAGGCGGGCTGCCAGGCAACCCGCATCCAATTACAAACGATAGGGACTGGCTATTTGGGGCCAGACCTCGGCCAACTCCGCCATGCTGTGCAGCAGCACGTCGCAACCGGCCCCGGTCAGCACCTCGTCTTCGAGGATGCCGGTGTTGACGGCCACGGTAAAGATGCCGGCCGCCTTGCCGGCCTCGATGCCCAGGGGCGCGTTTTCGACCACCACTGCCTGCCCGGCGCCGACACCGGCCTTTTTCAGGCCCATCAAGTAGGGCTCGGGCGAAGGTTTGCCCTGCGTCACGTCAAAGGCGGTCACCATGCGGCCTTCGCTGAAATGTCCCGGAAAATAGGGTTCGAGCCGGTCGAGCAGCTTGCGCTGACCGGAGCCCGTCACCAGGATGCGGTCGATGCCGCTGCGGCGGATGGCGTCGAGGGCCTCGGGCGCACCGGGCATGACCGGCGCCTCGGGCATCTCGTCGAAAAGACGGGCCTTGATGCCGTACATGCGGGTCACTTCCTCGTCGGTGGGGTCGCGGTGCAGCTCGCGGCGATAGAGTATCTCCAGGGTGCCCCGTCCCGTGCGGCCTTCGTGCATATAGGCCTCCCGGTCTTCGAAATGGAAGCCCAGGCTGCGGAACACAGTCACCCAGCTTTTGGCGTGGTTGGGCATGGAATCGAACAGCACGCCGTCCATGTCGATGAGGGCCGCCCGGGGGGCGAACTCCTCCAGATGCACGCTCTCGAGATACTTCCGCTTGGCCGCCTCAAACATACTCAGAGTCTTTTGCGGATGGCGGCCGAAGCCTCTTCGTAACCCGGCTTCTCGAGCAGGGCGAACATGTTCTTCTTGTAGGCTTCCACACCGGGCTGGTCGAAAGGATTGATGCCCAGCAGGTAGCCGCTGATGCCGCAAGCCTTTTCGAAGAAGTACATCAACTGTCCGAGGTAATACTCGTTGAGTTTGGGCATGACCACCTTCAGGTTGGGCACGCCGCCATCGACATGGGCGATGCGGGTTCCCAGTTCGGCCATCTTGTTCACCTCGTCCACGCGCTTGCCGGCCAGGTAGTTCAGACCGTCGAGGTTCTCCTTGTCGGAGGGAATCTCGACGCAATGGTCGGGCTCGGCCACCGAGATGACCGTCTCGAAGATGATGCGCTCGCCCTGCTGGATCCACTGGCCCATGGAGTGCAGGTCGGTGGTCAGATCGACCGAGGCCGGGTAGATGCCCTTGCCGTCCTTGCCTTCGCTCTCACCATAGAGCTGCTTCCACCATTCCGACACGTAATGGAGCTTGGGATGGTAGTTGACCAGGATCTCGATCTTCTTGCCGGCGGCATAGAGGGCGTTGCGGGCGGCGGCATACTGGGCCGAGGGATTCTTGTCGTAGGCCGTGTCGCAATAGCTCTCCATGGCCACGGCACCGGCCACCAGCTGACGGATGTCATAGCCGGCCACGGCGATGGGCAGCAGGCCCACGGGGGTGAGCACCGAATAGCGGCCGCCGACATCGTCGGGAATCACGTAGGTCTTGTAGCCTTCCTGGGTGGCCAGGGTGCGTAGGGCACCGCGCTTGGCATCGGTGATGGCCACGATGCGCTGACGGGCCTCCTGCTTGCCCACCTGCTCTTCGAGCTGGGTCTTGAGCAGCCGGAAGGCCAGGGCGGTCTCCGTGGTGGTACCCGATTTGGAGATGTTGATGATGCCGAAGGACTTCTTCTTGAGGTAGTCGGTCAGCTCATAGAGGTAGTCTTCGCTGATGTTGTGTCCGGCAAAGAGGACGACGGGGTTCTTGCCGTCGGCCTGCAGCCAGCCCAGGCTGTTGCCCAGCGCCTCGATGACGGCCTTGGCTCCCAGGTAGCTGCCGCCGATGCCGGCGACGACCACCACTTCGCATTTCTGGCGCAAACTGTCGGCCGTGGCCTGCAGGTCGGCCAGGAAATCCTGCGTGATAGAAGAGGGCAGGTTGAGCCAGCCGATAAAGTCGCTGCCTTTGCCTGTCTTGTCGTGAAGTTTCTGCTGGGCGGCCTCACAAGCGGAGGCATAACCTTCCACCTTGGCTTGCGGAACAAATCCGAAAACCTGGTCCAACTGAATGCTGATGTTCTCCATAATGCGTATGTTTTAATGTAAATAGTCGGTGAGGATCTTGATCTCGATGCTGGGCGCGATGCGCTCGTAGAGAATGTTATAGACGGCGTCCAGGATGGGCATGTTCACATGGAACTGCCGGTCGTTGATCTCCTTCATGCACTTGGCGCCGTAGTAGCCTTCGGCAATCATTTCCATCTCGACGTGGGCCGTCTTGACCGAATAGCCCTTGCCGATCATCGTGCCGAACGTGCGGTTGCGGCTGAACTTGGAATAGCCCGTCACCAACAGGTCGCCCATATAGACCGAATTGATGATGTTGCGCTGCGGTCCCGGGCAGGCTGCCTCCAGGAAACGCTCCATCTCCTCGATGGCGTTCGAGATGAGCACCGCCTGGAAGTTGTCGCCGTATTTCAGGCCGTGGCAGATGCCGGCGGCGATGGCATAGACATTCTTCAGCGTCGAGCCGTATTCCACCCCGCAGATGTCTTCCGTCACCGTGGTGCGCACGAAGCGGTTCTCGAACGACTTGGCCAGGATGCGGGCCTTCTCCGTGTCGCGGCAGGCGAAAGTCAGGTACGAGAGGCGCTCGTAGGCGACCTCTTCGGCGTGGCAGGGACCCGAGATGGCGGCGATGTTTTCCATCGGGATATGGTGGAACTGGTGGAAATACTGCGAGACGGGCATGTTCTCGTCGGGCACGATGCCCTTGATGGCCGTCAGGACGCATTTGCCGCTGATGTCCTCCTTGAGTTTCTTCAGATGCAGTTTCAGATAGGGCGAGGGCGTCGCGAAAATCAGCGTGTCCGACTGCTTGGCGGCCAGGTTGATGTTGCTGAAAAACTGGATGCGCGAGGTGTCGAACTCGACCAGGGTCAGGTAGCTGGGGTTGCGTCCTGTCTGCTTGAACTTCTTGATGTTGGCAGGATGACGCATGTACCAGTTGATTTCCCTTTCGGGATTGGTCAGCAGTATCTTGGCGATGGCCGTTGCCCAGCTGCCGCCGCCCATGACGCATATTTTTCCTGGGAATATCATGATGACAGGAGGTTATTCTTCTTCGGTGGAGGATTCTTTTTTCTTTTCAGGCCGCATTTGCGGGAAGAGCAGCACTTCCTGGATGGTGCTCTGGCCGGTGAGCAGCATCACCAGCCGGTCCATGCCGATGCCCATGCCCGAAGTGGGGGGCATGCCGTATTCGAGGGCCCGGAGGAAATCCTGGTCGATATACATGGCCTCGTCGTCGCCCTTCTCGCTCAGGCGCAGCTGCTCCTCGAAGCGCTCGCGCTGGTCGATGGGGTCGTTCAGCTCGGAATAGGCGTTGGCCAGTTCCTTGCCGTTGACAAACAGTTCGAAGCGCTCGGTCAGGTTGGGGTTGCTGCGGTGACGCTTGGTCAGCGGCGACATCTCGATGGGATAGTCGATGATGAAGGTGGGCTGGATGAGCTTGCCCTCGCAGGTGGCGCCGAACAGCTCGTCAATGAGCTTGCCCTTGCCCATGGTCGGATCCTGCTCCACGCCCAGGCGCTTGCACACCTCGCGGATCTGGTCCTCGTCCATGCCGGTGATATCGACCCCGGTGCTCTCCTTGATGGCGTCGGTCATCGTCAGGCGGCGGAAAGGCGCCTTGAAGGAAATCACGTTGTCGCCGTTCTGCACCTCGGTCGTGCCCAGCACCTGGGTGGTGATGTATTCCAGCATCCTTTCGGTAAACTGCATCATCCACAGGTAGTCCTTGTACGAAACATAGATCTCCATGCAGGGGAACTCGGGGTTGTGCGTGCGGTCCATGCCTTCGTTGCGGAAGTTGCGCGAGAACTCA
>JAGDCW010000123.1 GCA_017958305.1 Bacteroidales bacterium
GGGAAGTTTCCTTTGCCGTGGCATACATGCGGTCGAGCAGGTCATCCGCATCGACCACCGTACCTTCACACGATTTCATCTTGCCTTCGGGCAGCTCCACCATACCGTAGGACATGTGGTAGATGGCGTCTGACCAGGCGAAGCCCAATTTACCAAGAATGAGCTTGAGCACCTGGAAATGATAGTTCTGCTCGTTGCCCACCACGTAGATGATCTCATCGAAGTGATATTCGTCGAAGCGCTGCTTGGCCGTACCCAGGTCCTGCGTCATATAGACCGAGGTGCCGTCCCTGCGGAGCAGCAACTTCTCGTCGAGGCCGTCGGCCGTCAGGTCGCACCACACGCTGCCGTCGTCGCGGCGGTAGAGCACACCTTTCTCAAGGCCCTCTTCCACAAGGGCTTTGCCATCCTTATAGGTCTGGGATTCGTAGTAGATGCGGTCGAACGAGATGCCGAGGCGACGGTAGGTCTCGTCGAAACCGGCATAGACCCAGCCGTTCATCTTCTCCCAGAGTGCGCGGACTTCGGGATCACCCTGCTCCCACTTGACGAGCATCTCCTGGGCCTCCTTGAGGATGGGGGCGTTTTTCTCGGCTTCTTCCTGCGGCATGCCGTCGGCCACCAGCTGCGCGACTTCAGCCTTGAGCAGGTCGTTGAACTGTACGTAGTAATCGCCTACCAGATGGTCGCCTTTCTTGCCGGAGGTCTCCGGCGTCTCGCCGCCACCGCACTTGAGCCAGGCCAGCATCGATTTGCAGATGTGGATGCCGCGGTCGTTCACCAGGTTTACCTTCAGCACTTTGTGTCCGCAGGCAGCAAGCAGCTGGCTCACCGACCAGCCCAGCAGGTTATTGCGGATGTGCCCCAGGTGCAACGGCTTGTTGGTGTTCGGGCTCGAGAACTCGACCATGACGGTCTTGCCGCTGGCAGGCAAATGTCCGAAGTCGGGCTGCGCTGCGATCTGGGCCAGGTTTGAAGCCCAATAGGCACCGGAAATCTTGATATTGAGGAATCCTTTGACCACATTGAAGCCGGCCACCTGCGGATCGTTCTCCTGCAGCCAGGCACCGATCTCCGTAGCCGTGGCCTCGGGGGCTTTGTGGCTGGTTTTCAGCAGAGGGAAGACGACGAGGGTCACATCACCCTCGAATTCCTTGCGGGTAGGCTGCACCTGGATCAGACCGGGGGCAGGTTCCGTACCATAGAGGGCCGTAACGCAGCGGCAGGCGGCTCCGGCAATATACTCAAGCGGATTCATCATTCTTTCTTTTTAGCAGGTTTGGCGAAATAGCGGTCCATCTCCCTGCGGGCCTTGGGCGCCAGGCAGAAGAGCGTGAACATGGTCGGGAAGGCCATCAGCGCATAGGCGGCGTCGATCATACTGACAGCCACTTTGAGCGGAATGACGGCGGCCACGATGAGCATCGCCAGGAAGAAATAGTTGTAGTATTTGGAATACCGGGCGCCGAAGAGGAAACCGGTACATTTTTGTCCATAGTAGGAATAGGAGAACATCGTGCTGAACGCGAAGAGGATGACCATCACGAACAGCAGATAGCCCCCAATGCCCGGAATCGAAGCATTGAAAGCGTTGAGCGCGAATTTCA
>JAGDCW010000124.1 GCA_017958305.1 Bacteroidales bacterium
AGGCAGACGAACACGTCTTCGGTTTTGGCGAGCGAATGGATGTCCTCGATCAACGGGGCCGCTTCATCCACCTCAATGTGGAGCTGGGCCGAGGTAGCAAGCCTGCCGTGGGCGGCAAGGACATCCTGCGGGCCGGCTATTGTCCGGTGCCTTGGTTCATCAGCAACAAGGGCTATGCTCTCTTCTTCCATAACGCTGCCAAGACCGACTGGGATATGGGCTGGAGCCGCCCCGACCGCTACAGTTTCCAAGCCAGTGCCGGCCACCTCGACTATTACCTCATCGTGGGCTCCGACATCGAAACCCTGCTGCATAACTACCAGCTGCTGACGGGTGTGAGCCCCCTCATGCCCCGTGCCGCCTACGGCCTGCACCTGGGCTCCTACAGCGGCGGCACCTGGAAGCACGAGGAAATGACCAGCGACACCTACCCTGTCCAACTTGTCGAGCGCATGCGCGCCGAGGGCATCCCCTTCGATTTGCTGTGGCTGGATTCTACCTGGCGCTTTTTCAACACGACCTTCGGCAACGGCGGATGCAGTTTTGAGTTCCGTCCCACCTTCAAGGATCCGCAGGGCATGATCGACGCCATCTACCGCAATCATGTGGCCTTGTTTGGCCTGCATATCCGCTCCATCATGGACAACGGACTGGGCATCAACCTTTACGACCAGGCCCGTGAAGCCGGTATCACCGTGCCGGGTGCGCGCAACCCGGGCATCGTCAATTTCTTCGACCAGCAGGCCGTCGATTGGTGGTGGGACAACGCCGCCATGCGTCTGGCCCGCATGGGCGTGAAGTTCTTCAAGACCGACGTGGGCAGCGCCCTGGGATTTCCCGAAGGGTTTCGCAGCGAGGACGGCTACAGCGGCGACGAATTGCACAACCTCTTCCCCATCGCCTATGCCAAGGCTCCCTACGAAAAGTTTGCCCAACTCAACAAGACACGCGGTTTCGACCACACCCGCGAAGGCTATGCAGGCATCCAGCGCTATCCTTTTATCTGGGCCGGCGACTGGGGCACCGAATGGCAATGGTTCGAGCCGGTCATCCTGGCCGGCCTCAACATGGGCCTTTCGGGCGTGGGCAACTGGTCGCACTGCATGGGCGGCTTTGAACAGTATTCTGAATACGACACCGACCTCTACCTACGCTGGTGCCAAATGGGTATGTATAGTCCCGTGGCCCTGCTCTTCGGCATGGACCATCCCCGCTATCACGAGCCCTGGACCTACGGCCCGGAGGCCCAGCGCATCTTTGTCAAATACGATTCGCTGCGCTATACGCTCATACCTTATATCTATAGCAATGCCTGGCAGATGTACCGCACGAGCCGGCCGCTGATGACACCCCTGCTCTACGACTATTTCGACGACGAACTCACCTATCGCATCACCGACCAGTATCTGTTCGGCCCGGGCATGATGGTCTGTCCGGTCACCAACAAGGGCGCCCTGAGCCGTCCGGTCTATTTCCCCGGCGGCCGCTGGGTGGATTTCTGGACAGGCGAACGCATCGAAGGCCGCCAGTACAAATCGTTCCTTACTCCGCCCGATCTGATGCCCATCTTCATCCGCGAGGGAGCCATCATTCCCAAGCAGTCGCATCGCCAATACATGGCCGAAAAGCCGGTAGATGTCATCACGCTGGCGGTATTTCCCTGCGAGCAATCCAGCTATGAACTCTACGAAGACGACGGCATCAGCGACGACTATCAGAAAGGCATCTACAACCTGACCCATATCGAAAGCCGGCTTTCTGACGACGGCAGCTGGACGCTTACGATCAAGAAGCCGGAAGGCACTTTCAAGGGCGAAAGACATTGCTACAATCTGGAAGTATGGCGGGACAGCGTGCCTTCCAAGGTGCTTCAGAACAACAAGATACTGCCCAGGATTCCCGCCCCTGCAGCTGCAGAGACAATATCGGCAGAGGACATCACTCCTGCTCCGACGGCAAAAGCCAAGCGAACCACCAAAGATAGCGAAGAGCCGGAAGGATGGTATTACGACGAGACCCTTCGCAAAGTGATGATTTACAGCCATCTGAACAACAGCAAAGACATAGTATTTAAAATCAATTGATTATGAAGAAAATATTACTCACTTTCTGCTGTCTTTCGCTGAGCCTGATGCTGTGGTGCCAAAGCACCCAGGGACTGCGTTTTCGCCAGCCGCTGGCCTATCATCAGTACCTGATGCGCGACCTGCACCGGCAGACTCAGGAACGCAACGAGTTGTTTGATGCGGCCTGCCAGTCGAAAGCTGCCATGCAAAAGTATATACGTGAGGCAAGACAGCGCTTCGAAAGTATTGTGGGCGAACTGCCTGCCCGCGGTGACCTGCTGGCCCAGGTGACCGGGCGCTATGAAGGGCCGGGCTTTGTGGTGGAGAAGGTAGTCTTCCAGAGCGCCCCCGGGCGCTATGTCACCGCCCATCTGTTCCTGCCGGCCGATATCAAGGGCAAAGTGCCTGCCTGCATCGAGATGTGCGGGCACGGCCTGACGGGAAAGGGCAACGGTTCGGGTATGGCCATCCGTATGGCTGTCAACGGCATCGCTGTGATGGTGGTCGATCCTATCTCGCAAGGCGAGCGCCTGCAGCTGATCGACAAACAAGGACAGGCCCTCACACGCGGGGTCACCACCGAGCATACCCTGGTCAATCCGGCCTTCGTCCTGTTGGGCAGCAGCCTGGCTGCCCAGGAGTATTTCGACAACAGCCGGGCCATCGACTATTTGCTCACCCGCCCGGAGATCGATGCCAAAAAGATCGGAGCCTACGGCTTTTCGGGCGGCGGCACCCAGGCGGCCTACCTCATGGCGCTGGACGATCGTGTCCAATGCACTTGTGTGGGATTGTTCTTCTCGTCGCGTGAACGCACGCTGGAACTGATCGGCCCTTCGGACGGCTGCCAGCAGATACCCTACGAGAGTGCCATGGGCATCGAAATCGCCGACATGGCCATCATGGCCGCCCCCAAACCATTCATCGTCCTGGACGGTGAATACGACTTTGTCGATCATTGGGGCGCCTTGCAGAGTTTCAAGGACGTGGAGAAGTGTTACCAGGTGCTGGGCCATCCCGAGCGCATCCGCCAATATTATGCCCAAGACGGGCACGCTGCCCCGTCCGATGTGCAGAACGAATTCCAT
>JAGDCW010000125.1 GCA_017958305.1 Bacteroidales bacterium
CAGGTTGACCGGATGGGTCAGGGGCAGGTTCCAGATGGGGAAGGTCTCGAATTTGTCATATCAGTCCTTGATCCCCCGTGTGTTCTCCTGATAGAGCTGGCTCAGACAGACGGCCATCTTGCCGCTGCCCGGGCCGGGAGCCGTCACCACGACCAGCGGACGGGTGGTCTCGACATAGTCGTTCTTGCCGAAGCCCTCGTCCGAGTCGATCGGATCGACGTTGTTGGGATAGCCCTCGATGGTGTGGTGGTAATAGACCTTGATGCCCATGCGCTCCAGGCGCTTGCGATAGGCCTCGGCGCTGGCCTGGCCGTTGAAATGGGTGATGACAACGCTGTTGACACTGAGTCCCCGGTCCATGAACTCGTCTCTCAGACGCAGCACATCGACGTCGTAGGTGATGCCCAGGTCGCTGAGGACCTTGTTCTTTTCGATGTCCACTGCACTGATGACGATGACAATCTCCGCATCGTCCTTGAGTTGCATCAGCATCTTGAGTTTACTGTCCGGCTCGAAGCCCGGCAACACCCGACTGGCGTGATAGTCGTCGAAGAGCTTGCCGCCGAATTCCATGTACAGTTTGTCGCCGAAGGCGGCGATACGCTTTTTGATCTGCTCGGACTGGATTTTCAGATACTTGTCGTTGTCGAACCCGTATTTCATCGTAGGTGAGGTGTTAAGAATACGGGTTACAAAGTTAGCGATTTCCGCTTTCCTTGCAACCCGTTGTCTTAAAAAAATGTCCGGCCGGCAACGATTATCTTCTCCTCGGCGCCGAAGGCAGCGGCCAGCTCGGATCTTTCATGTCGTGGATGTAGTGGTAGGCCTTCTTGCGCTGGTACTGGGCGTCGAAGGGCAGGGGATAGTTGTTCTGTCCGAGCCAGGAATCGCGGTCGCTCAGGTTCCAGAAGGTGACGCAGTCGATCACGTCCTTGTGTTTGCGGAACACCCGGAACAGCCGGGCATACTGGTCGGCCAGGTACTGGTCGGTCGTGTCGTTGACGGCAACGCCTTCCCGGCTGAAATTGAGTTGGCCGCCCCTTTCGGTATTGACCCGCACATCCAGCTCGGTGATGTGGATATGGTCCACCACCTGCTTGTAGAGGCTGATGGCCTTGTCGATGGCCTCCTCGGTGGGACCGTAGATGTTGTAGTGCCCCTGCATGCCGATGCCGTCGATGGGGACACCCTGTGCCTTCATCCTTTTGACCATCTCGTAGATGCGCTGGCTTTTGACCGGATCGCACTCGTTGTAGTCGTTATAGAAGAGCAGGGCGTTGGGGTCGGCTTCGCGGGCATACTGGAAGGCCTTGGCGATGAACTCGTCGCCGCAGAGCTTGTACATGACCGATTCGCGGTAGGGATGGGGCGAACGGGGGTTGTCGCTCATGGCTTCGTTGACCACGTCCCAGCAATAGACCACGTCCTTGTAGCGTGTGACGACGGCCTGGATGTGGTTTTTCATGCGCTGGTAGAATACCTCCTTGTCGGGGTTGTCCTCGGTCATCCAGCGTCCGATCTGCGAATGCCACATCAGGCAGTGTCCGCGCAGCTTGATGCCGTTTTCACGGGCGAAATCGGCGATGCGGTCGGCCCTTTCCCAGTTGAACACGCCTTCCTGGGGTTCGGTCGGTCCGGGCTTCATGTCGTTCTCACAGGTCATCGAGTTGAATTCCTGCCGGATGAGCGCTTGCTGGGCGGCATTGGTCACATTGCGCTGGTTGACGGCCACGCCGATCATGAAATAATCCTGATAGACATCCTTCAGCCCTTGCATCTGCGACAAATCGACCCGGATGTCCAGGGTGGCGCCTGCCCCGGCTTTGACGCTTTGCTCCACCTTGTCGGCCGCCTCCGCCCGATACTTGTAGGGCGGAATGAAAAAGTCGGCCTCACCATGCTGCTGCATGATGTCGGGCGCTCCCAGGCAGTCGCTGATGTGCAGGTTGTAGTCGCGCAGTTCGGGCCGGGTGGAAAACGGGGTTTGGAAAATCTCGACACCCCGGGGTTTGGCAACAAAGGCACAGCGGTCCACCAACACGTTGGAATGGTAGCGCGCCTGGATATAGACCGAGGCCACGTCGCTCGAGTACAGGCAATTGAGCAGGTGCACCTGGCCAAAACGGACAAAGGGCATCCGGGCCCGGCAGCCATTGTCCCACCAGCAATGGTCGAAGGTGGTGCGCAGACGGCCTTCGCTGCGTGGCCCTTCGCGATCGCTGGAGCCCCACAAGTTGCTGAAGCGGTGGTCGCTGTTGTGGTCGGCATTCTCATCGTTTGCCAACTTGGGCCAGGGTCGGCGCAAGTAGCGGAAGCGGCACCAGGAAACAGTGAGGTAATCAGACCCCTGGTTGCAGTCGAAATTGCCGTCCATGCCGTCCTGAAAGTCGCAATGGTCCACCCAGATATGCTCCGAGCGGGTCACAAACAGGTTGTCGTTGGCGTCGCGGTCGAAAGCGCCCGGTCCGATAAAGGTGATGTTCTGCAGGATGATGTTCCGGCAGCCGTCGAGCATCAGGATGCCGGTGGAATCCTTGTCGAGGGTGTATTTGTCGTTGACCAGGGCCGAACCGGAAAGGCCGATGAGACTTTTGTTCTTCACTCGCTTCAACGCAAACTGCCCGGGCACCTGGATGCGGCCTTGCAGATAGAGAGTCTGCGGGGTGCTGTCGTTCTGTGATATGGCTTTCTGTAGCTGTTCGAAACTGCTGATCATTATTGGATTCTCGCCCCTGCCACCATCGGTGACGCCATCGACGGCGGCCCAGCCGACGGGCTGGCTCCAGGCCTGGATGCCGGCTGCCAGCGCCAGCAAAACAGGCAAGAACTGTTTAAACATCTTTGTCTTCATACGAGCGGTCTTTTAATGCTTTATTCTTCCGTCTTGGGCTGGCGTTTGTCCACCACCGCGGCATCGGGATAGTCCTTGGGGTTGAAAGTCACCTGCTGTTCGGTGACGCCGAAGCTGAGATTGCGCATGGTGAGCGTCATGCCAGACATCTTGGTGCTCAAGCTCAAAGGATAATAGGTGTTTTTGTCGATGGTCAGGTCCATCGACTTGGGGGCGTCCTTCTCCTTGTTGGCCTTGGATTTCTTGCACTGGAAGTACCAGGCCTCATTGGTTTCCTTCTTGAGAACGATGTCGTAGCCTTCGGCAATGTTGCTGAACAGTTCCAGATCTCCTCCAGATTGAGCGTTTGCTTCGGCGGTCTGGTCCTTGATCTCGATCTCGTTCTTCTTGGAGTTGTAGCTCCACATCGTCTCGCCGTCATCCCAGGTGATCACTTCGGCGCCCATCATCTTGGCATCCATGCGGGATTTGTCTCCCAGGTAATAGCATTTGGTGGTGACGGTCCCCAGGATCGGGACTTTCAGATCGACAATCATGATCATTCCCTCGCCTTCGTGGGCTTCACAGGTCGTTTCCATGCGCGAGACGATTTCGCGGGGTGTCTCCGCCCAGGCCGCCATGGCCCAGAAGAGAAGGGCCATAAGTCCGATAATTTTTTTCATAGTGTTTCTTTGGGCTAGTATGTCTTGGTGAATATGTGTTCTTTGCCGACATATCTGTCGTACAGGAAGAGTGCCAGGTCAAAGAGCAGCAGGGTCAGCAGGCCGGCCAGACCGGGCGCTCCGTAGAGCAGGTCGTTGGCGGGCGTGACAAACAGATTGCTCAGCCCGGCCAGGGCGTTGACGGTGCCGTGCATGACGGCAGCGACGACCACCGAGCCCGATTTGATGCGGAAATACATCAGCATGGGCGTCAGGAGCAGACACAGGGCAACCATCATCGGTACGCCGGCGACGGGATGCTGCGGGTAGTTGTGGCCGTTCAAGATGACGGGAGCATGCCAAAGGCCCCATATCAGGCCGATGATCAAGGCGACAACCAAAAATTTCTTCCCTTGGAGCTCTTTCATCAGAAAACCCCGCCAGCCGATTTCTTCGCCAAAGGCAAAGAAGGCGTTGATGGTGGCACCGGCAAACAGCCCGCTGAAAAAGGTGACAGCCATCAGCCCCCAGGGACCGGCATGGGCAGGCATCTGCTTGAGCGCCGCCTGGACGATTTCCCCGTCACCGCCCCATTGCGCTCCGGGCATCAGTAGCGACACGCCCATGATGGCCATCGACAGGAAGGCCATCAGCAGCCAGCCTATCCACCACCAGCGGTTCCACCTGAAGGAGACCCCCAGGCCCTCGAAAACAGGTTCCTTGAACACAGCGCGGGTGATGACCACCGACAACAGGGGGATGAACATGGAAGCCGAATACAGCAGTGTGGTGAGCAAGACGCCCGCGGGAGTGGGCGCCGCTTGGGTGTTGGCCTGGCCGATGCTGTGCACCAGCAGGCCGATGGCGGCCATCATGACGAACGATAGCAGGATGAAAAGCCAGATCTTTTTCTGTCTCATGGTCTAGTCTGTTTTTGTTAAACGCACGAAGATAGTTGTTTTTTGGGATTCTGTCAACTTGAGCCGGCCAATTGGCCTCATGTGGGATTATTTGGTTAACTTTGCCCATACAAAAAACGGCCGGGCTGTCGTTTTTGTTTCAAACAAACAAGGCAGAAGACAATGGAAAAGAAAGTGATTCTCTTGACGGGGGCCAGCAGCGGCATCGGTTTTCAGACCGCCCAGATGCTTGCCGCCCAAGGCCATGTGGTTTACGGCGCTGCCCGCAGCGTCGATAAAATGGAGCCTCTCAAGGCTTATGGTGTGAAACCGCTCCGGCTCGATGTCACCGACGAGGCTTCGATCGGCGAGGTCGTCGAAACGGTGATCCGCTCCGAAGGCCGCATCGATGTCCTGGTGAACAATGCCGGTTACGGCTCCTACGGCGCCGTCGAGGACGTGCCCATCGAGGAGGCCCGCCGGCAGTTCGATGTGAACATCTTCGGATTGGCCGCCATCACGCAGAAGGTGCTGCCCTACATGCGGGCGCAGCATCGCGGCACCATCGTCAACGTCTCGTCCATGGGCGGCCGGTTCACCACTTATTTCGGTGCCTGGTACCACGCCACCAAATATGCGCTCGAGGCCTTCAGCGATGCCCTGCGTATGGAAGTGAAGCCTTTCGGCCTGAGGGTGGCCATCATCGAGCCGGGCGGCATCAAGACGCCTTGGGGCGGCATCGCGGCCGATCATCTCGAGGAAAGCTCCAAGGGAGGCGCCTACGAACAGCAGGCCCGCAGGGCGGCCAATGGCTTGCGCAAGCATTATTCGGGCCCTCTGATGAGCCATCCCCGCAAGATCGCCCGGGCCATCAGCCGGGCCGTCAATGCCCGCCGTCCCAGGACGCGCTATGTCAGCGGATTCGGGGCCAGGCCCTTCTTCCTTGTCCATGCGGTGCTGCCCACCCGCTGGTTCGATTTTCTGATGAGGCATTTGTATTGAGCGCGCCCTATGGCGGCTTACAGCCGCTCATAGCCGCTGTGCTGGCCGGAGGGTCCTCCCCCCCGGCTTGAACGACTGTCGATCCTGTGTGTCTAGTGTTTTTGGGCGGCCTGTTTCAGGCTGTCGAGCAAGTGCATGTAGGGCTGGATCGAAGTCAGGGAATCCACCTCCAGGCGGGGGAAGAGTTCCCTGTGCGATGACTCCTCTGTCTGAACTTCGTACTGCCGGGCGTCGGTAAAGGCTTTCACCTGCTGCTCGGAGATGTTGAACAATTGCATGTTCTCGCTGTTGATCCGTCGGATTTCGGCGGTGTTGTTCATGAACCATTCCCGGGAGTTGTGCAACAGCATCAGCTTGAGCCTGACCGCCTTGTCGCGCAACATTTTCTCGATGTTGTTCTTGCCTTCGAAAGCGTCCGGGGTCTTGATTATGCGGTCGAAAGTCTCGATTTGCTCCGTCACCATTCCGTTCCAATAGTTCTCGATCCATTTCATCACCGAAAAACAGGTACCGACATTCTCGACAAAGCGGTAGTTTCCCAGGTTCCTCCAGGTGTCTGTGTTGCTCGAGAAGATGGTTTCGGCCGTCTTGTCGTACTGGATGGTCTCGAGCATCATGACATCGGTCAGCATGTCGCCAAGAAGTTCGTCGGGCAGCAGGTCGATGTCCTCTTCGCCGAGCGTTATGAGCCAGGTGGCGATGCTGTCGCGACGGGCCAGCCTCTTTTCCATGTCTTCCATGTTGCGGGCAAAGGACTCGATGTTGCTGATCACCATCATGGCGGTCATGCGTCGGTCGTTGTTGCGCTGACGGCGCTCCACCAGCTTGGCGGTGCCGAAGGTGAGGATGATGGAGACGGTAGTGGCGGTGATGGCGACAATCAAGTCTTTCCACCAGCTGGAATCGAAAAACGGTTTGTTCTTTTTCATGTCTCAAGTTTAGCTGCATGCAAAAGTCAGAAAAAAACTTGATTCATGCAAAGAGCTTTATGTTGTATCTTTGTCTTCGCTATGAGCCGGCTTCTCAACTACAATTGTCTGGATTTCGAGACCGCCAACGAACAGCCTTCGAGCGTATGCAGCGTGGGGGTGGTCTTCGTTCGCGACGATGTCGTCGTGGACACCTTTTACAGCCTGATCCATCCCGCCCCGGAGTATTACCGCTGGTTCTGCTGCCAGGTGCACGGGCTGTGCGAGCGCGACACGGCCTCGGCCCCCTTGTTTCCGCAGGTATGGGCACAAATCCACCCCCTGCTCGAGGACTATCCCCTGGTGGCCCACAACGCCCGCTTCGACGAAGGCTGCCTCAAGGCGGCCCACCGCGTGTATCGGATGGACTATCCCGACTATGTCTTCTATGATACGCTGGCCGCTTCGCGGCGCTGTTTCGGGCGCCGTTTGCCCAATCACCAGCTGCAGACCGTGGCCGCAGCGTGCGGCTACGACCTGCTCAACCACCATCATGCCCTGGCCGATGCCGAAGCCTGTGCCCGCATCGCCATGGAAATCCTCTGAAAATGCCGCCCCGATGTGCTGGTGGCCTATTTGCGGGCGGCGTTGAGGAAGGCGACCATCTTGTCGAGGTTCTCCTGGCTGTACATGCCCATGCCGTGACCGCCTTCGGGGACGAAGGTGGCCTGCGTGGTGACGCCGGCCTCCTGCAATTGTTCAAAGAAGCGTTTGCCCTGGCAGCAAGGCACCACATTGTCGCGCTCGCCGTGGAAGATGATGATGGGGGGATCCTGGGCGTCGATGTAGGTGTTGGCACTCAAGCTCAGGTATTTGTCGGGCTCTTCCGACAATTTGGCCTGAAGCAGGACGTCCTCGGGGCTGCTCGGCCCCATCGACATGTGCTGTCCGCAGTCCATGGCCGTCAGGTCGATCGGACCCGACCAGTCGCAGGCGGCGTTGACGGCGCTGCTCTTGCCGGTGTAGGCCCCGATGCCGCCTTCCAGATCGATCTTCACCGTCCCGACCTGGGCCTCGCTCAGATGGCTGGTCGTCGCTGCCACCGATGCCAGGTGGCCGCCCGACGAGAAGCCGCTGGTGGCGATGAACGATTTGTCGAATTTATAGCGCTTGGCCTCCCCGCGCACAAAGCGGATCACCGCCTTGATGTCGTGGATCTGGGCCGGCCAGGGGGCGTCCATGCTCGAACGGTGGTTGGGGCAGACCACGGCATAGCCCGCCTCCAACAGCGTGCGGACGATGGTGTTGAGGTCGGCTCCGCCCTTGCCGTTGTTGCTGAACCAGGCGCTGCCGTAGATGTGGATCACCACAGGATAGGATTTTTTCTTCACCTTGGGCAGGTAGATGTCGCAGGTATGGTAGGCTTGGTCGTCGCCGGCATAGTTCACGTCTTTCCACACCTGTGAAGTCTCCAGGGAGGGCTGTCCCATGGGCATGACCGCGGGCGCGGCGTTTTCATCGGCAACGGCTTTGGCGCCTGCCGCCTGTTTGTTGCCACAGGCAGCCATGACTGTCAGGGCAGTGCCAAGCACCAGGGCTTGGAGGAGAAAATTCTTTTTCATCGCTTATTCCGGTTTAAAGGGTTTTCGAAGGAACAAATATCGAAAAAAAAACGACATGTCGGCGCACGGAAATGCAGGAATCTGACAAACTATGATTATTTTTACCTCCGTCTTCCCTGTGAATGCCAACTCAAAACAATACGGTCATGAAAGTTTTCAAATTCTTCTTTGCCACCGCCCTGACGCTGGCGTCGATACCGGTGACGGCCCAAAAGGACATCCCCCTTGTCTATCATCAGGAGTTTGCCGGGGCAAAGTATCCCGCCCCGGCGTTTGTCACCGTCGATCAGGCCCGCCCCCTGGCAACCTTGCCCAACCCCTTTGAGTTTTCCGGCAGCCGCAAGCAGGTCAAAAAGTTCAAGGATTGGGAAAGACGCCGCGCCGAGATTGTCCGGGAACTCTGTCATTACGAAGTCGGCGAGAAGCCCCTGACCGACAAGAAGGACATCGAGGCCAGGCTTGAGGACAATGTCCTGACAGTCACAGTGCACCGCGGCGACGAAACGCTGACGCTCACGGCCAGGATCGACTATCCCGAGGGAGACGGCCCCTTTCCCCTCATGATCGGCACTTCGAACAACAGCCTGCCGCGCCAGTTCTTCAGCGAACGCAAGATCGCCACCATGAACTTTAGCGAGCGCCAGGTGAACAGCTATTCCCAAATGGGCGGTTTCGGCGGCGGTCAGAAGAAGGACCGCGGCAGTTACGATTTCGACCGGCTCTATCCCTCCCTGGTGAATAACGGCGCCTATTCGGAGTGGGCGTGGGGCGTGAGCAGGCTCATCGACGGCTTGGAACTGGTCGGTGCCGCCAGCCGGATAGACATGGAGCACATAGGAGTGACAGGCTGTTCGTATGCAGGAAAGATGGCCCTGTGGTCGGGGGCGCTCGACGAACGCATCGCCTTGACCATCGTCCAGGAACCGGGAGGCGGCGGTGCGGCGGCCTGGCGTGTGTCGGAAACGCTGGGCCATGTCGAAACACTCGGCAGGACAGACCATCACTGGTTCAAAGAATCGATGTGGGACTGGAAGGAGGAAAATGTCTCAAAACTGCCCTATGACCATCACGAACTATGCGCCCTGGTGTGTCCGCGCGCGCTGCTGGTCTTGGGCAACACGGACTATGAGTGGCTGGCCGACGAGGCCGCCTATGTGAGTTGCGTGGCGGCCCGCGAGGTGTGGAAAAAGTTCGGCATAGAGGACCGTATGGGCTTTTCCATCCAGGGCAAGCATGGCCATTGCCAGCTCCCCAAGAGCCAGTATCCCGAGGTGGAGGCCTTTATCGACCGCTTCCTGCTGGGCAAGGAAGCCGACACCGTTGTCCAATATGTGGATGAAACGCTGGCCGACAAGGAGGTCCAAAAATGGATACCCTGGGCAAAAGTGGATTTCAAGTAGCCTCCCTTTGAGTTTTTTATGATATAATTGTTTGCTGCGTATCTGTTTTGAATAGTATCTTCGCAAAGTATATCATTTACAATTACCAACCCATATGACATCGGAAGTTTTTTACACCGACCTCAGGACCGATCCGGACCACCATCTTTTGTACAAACTCGAAAAACTGGTGCGCCGGGCCGGCATCGACAAGATAGATTTCAAGAACAAGTTCACGGCTGTCAAGATCCATTTTGGCGAACCGGGCAACATGGCCTATCTGAGACCCGACTTTGCCGCCGTGATCGTCAAAGTCATCAAGGAACTCGGCGGCAAGCCCTTCCTGACCGACTGCAATACACTCTACAACGGAGGCAGGGGCAATGCCCTCGACCATCAGGACACGGCCATGAAGCATGGCTACACCCCCTTCAGCGTGGGGGCCCAGGTGGTCATCGCCGACGGACTCAAGGGCCTCGATTACGTGGAGATCCCCGTCGGGGGCGAATACTGCAAGGCCCCCAAGATAGGCGCGGCCATTGCCGAGGCCGACATCGTGGTGTCGCTCAACCATGTGAAAGGCCATGAGATGACCGGGTTCGGCGGCGCCATGAAAAACCTGGGCATGGGTTGCGGCAGCGTGGCCGGCAAGAAGGAAATGCACAATGCCTCCAAACCCCGCATCGACAAGGAAGCCTGCCGCGGATGCGGACTCTGTGTCCGCAATTGCGCCAGCCATGCCATTTCGCTTTCCTCGCGCAAGGCGGTGATAGACTACGACAAATGTGTGGGCTGCGGACAGTGCGTGGCCACTTGCCAGTTCGACGGAGCGGTGGTCGATAACGACGAACAGCTCGATGTCCTCAATTGCAAGATTGCCGAGTATGCCAAGGCGGTCCTGCAGGGCAAGCCCAATTTCCATGTCAACCTCATCATCGATGTCTCGCCCGAGTGCGACTGTTGGGGCTATAACGACACGCCCGTCGTGCCCAATGTCGGTTTCCTGGCCTCGTTCGATCCGGTGGCCCTGGACTGCGCCAGTGCCGACCTGGTCAACAAGACGCCCGCCATTCCCAGTGGCAATGTACTGGCCGACAATATGCAACATCATCACCACGACCATGGCGACCATTGGCACATGATCCATCCCGACACCAATTGGCGCTCCTGCATGGAGCATGCCGAGAAAATAGGCTTGGGCTCCATGTCCTACACCCTGGTCACCGTATAATATTTGCCGGATAAAACAGTGGACATCCGTTTGAAAGCATTGAAAGGGCTGTTTCTCCCGCTCCTCGTCCTGCTGACGGCGGGGTGGTGCGCCGCGGCCGCGCCCATCGAGGATGGCAGCCGCCTGTGGTTGCGCCTCGACACGGTCGACGGGGGTGGATCCACGGCCCGGATCAGTGGCGTGGCAGGGGTGGCCATGACCGAACTGCAAACCTACTGGCAGGGCGGACCGGTCGTCTTGAGGCAGCAGAAAGGACTGCCCCGCGAGGGCTACACCATCCGCAGCCAGGGCGGAAAGACGGTCATTTCGGCCGCCGGCAAGGTCGGTCTGTTCTACGGAGCCAGCCATCTGCTGCGGCTGCAGGCGACAGGACAGCCCTGCGAGGGGCTCGACATCAGCGAAGCCCCCTTCTACGACCTGCGCATCCTGGACCATTGGGACAATCCCAACGGCACTTGCGAGCGCGGCTTTGCCGGGCGCAGCATCTTCTTCGACCCCGATCCGGCGCGCATCGCCATGTATGCCAGGGCCAATGCCTCTGTCGGCATCAACGGCACGGTCCTGAACAATGTCAACGCCAAGCCCGAGGCGCTTTCGGCCGCGAGCCTGGAAAAAGCCAGGTCCATTGCCGACCAGTTGCGCCCTTACGGCATCCGTGTCTATCTTTCCATCAATTTCGCCTCGCCCATCAGGTTGGGCGGCTTGAAGACCGCCGACCCGCTCGATGCCGGGGTGATTCGCTGGTGGAAAGCCAAGGTGGACGAAATCTACCGGCTGATCCCGGATTTCGGCGGATTCCTCGTAAAAGCCAACTCCGAGGGGGAGCCCGGACCGCAGGACTTCGGACGGACGCATGCCGACGGCGCCAATATGCTGGCCGACATACTGCGGCCGCACAAGGGCATAGTCATGTGGCGCGCCTTTGTCTATAAGCCGCAGAGCAGCGATCGCGCCAACCAGGCCTGCGAGGAGTTCATGCCGCTCGACGGCCGCTTCCGCGACAATGTCGTCATCCAGATCAAGAACGGCCCCGTCGATTTCCAGCCCCGTGAACCCTACAGCCCCTTGTTCACAGCCTTGCGGCACACATCGGCGATGGTGGAGTTCCAGCTCACCCAGGAATACCTCGGCGCCGCCAATCATCTGGTCTATCTTGCCCCCCTGTGGCAGGAGTTTTTCTCCTTTGTCCCTCCGGGCAGCCTGCGTGCCATGGCCGGTGTGGCCAACATCGGCGACGATGTCAACTGGTGCGGCCACCACTTTGCCCAGGCCAACTGGTATGCTTTCGGGCGCACGGCCTGGAACCCCTCCCTGACCCCCGAAGCCATCGCCACAGAATGGCTGGCCCAGACCTTCGACCTTCGCGAGGCAAGCCTCAGGGACCCCCTTCTTGGAGTCATGCTCGACAGCCGCGAGGCCGCGGTCAGCTACATGATGCCGCTGGGGCTCCACCATATTTTTGCCGGCAACCACCACTACGGTCCCGAGCCCTGGTACAGTCCGCGCGGCCTGAGGGCCGACTGGACGCCGCCGTACTACCATCGCGCCGATTCCGTCGGCCTGGGCTTTGACCGCACGCTGAAAGGCTCCGCCAATGTCGCCCAGTATCCCGACAGTCTCGCCCGTCTCTACAACGACATCGAAACCTGCCCCGAAAACCTGCTGGCATGGTTCCACCACGTCCCTTGGGATCACCGCATGAAAAGCGGTCGCACTTTCTGGGACGAGCTCTGCCGCAAATACGATGAAGGAGTCCGCGAGGCCCGCCGTTTCCTCTCCGTCTGGGATGCCATGGAGCCTTGCATCGACGCCCGGCGGTTCGGCGAGGTGCAGCGCAAACTCCGTATCCAGGCCCGTGACGCCGTCTGGTGGAGGGACGCTTGCCTGCTCTATTTCCAGACCTTCTCGCAGCGTCCCATCCCGCCGGATGTGGAACACCCCGTCCACAACCTCGACGAGATGATGCGGTTCAAAATACGCATCAGTATGTATGAGAACCCCGAAAGCGGATACACCAAATGACAACAGACCTTTGAAACGACAGAAAAGATATTCAAAACGAAGCATTATGAAAACACTGGTCAAATCGCTTGCCCTGGCAACAGGCTTGCTGCTTTGCGTGGCTTGCCAAAAAGTGAAGACACCCGAACAGTCCAAACTCTTCGAGCCATTCGTGGATCCCGAGTCGGGAGTGGTCTCCTATGTGCTCCAATACGGCGCCCCCACCGACAACCGTCAGTCGATCTATTTCACCTCCAAGTCGATGACCAACGATGGCCGTTTCCTGGTATTCTGGCACACCGAGGGCAACGAGCAGCTGCCTGGCGGAGCCGGGCCGAAACACCAGATGCTGGCCGATCTCAAGACCGATCGGGTATATGACATGGGACCCTCGGTGATGACCCCCTACGTCGAGGTGAACCAAAACTATATGGTCTATGGCGACCGTCGGCGCGGATTCTTCCGTCGCAATTTCGACGATCCCCTCAACGAAATCAAGCTGTGCGACATCCCCGAGGCGCTCACGTCGTTGGGAAGGGTGCTCCGCCTGGCCACCCACTTGACGCTCACCAGCGACCGCCGGCGGGCCTTCCTCGACACCGAGATTCTGACCCCCGAAGGCAAGAGCCGCTATATCCAGGGCATGCTCGATTTGGAGACAGGAGCCTGGGACCAGTGGAACGAGACCGAATGGTGCTGCAACCACGGCCAGGTCAACCCTGTCGATGACAACCTGGCCATGGTGGCCTGGGAATTCTGCTGGAAGGACGAGGGCAAGGCTTTTCAGGAGCGGACCGGTATCTATCCGCGCATGTGGCTGATACGCAAAGACTCCATGCAACTGATCCCTGCCCAGACCATCAATTTCGCCTCGCACGAGATTTGGGATGACGACGGCAAGGGCATTTCGTGGTGCAGCCACGGCTACCTGGTCGATGAGCACTGTGTCTATCACCGCGATCTGGCCACGGGCGAGGAACAGGTGTGGGCGGCCGTCCCCGGAGCCCGTCACAACAGCTGCTCCCCGGACAACAAATACGTAGTCACCGACCAGGCGCCCGAAAAATGGTGGCGCGGCTGCAAATGGCGTGTGGCCTTCTACAACCGTGAAACGGGGAAATATGTCTGGCTGTATTCCACCCGCGAGGCCCTCATGCCGCTTGAGAACCAGTCGAAGCTGCATCCCGACCCCCATCCCCACTTCGTCGCCAACGGCAAGTATGTGGTGAGCACCGCCTCCAATGCCGACGGCCACATGGATGTTTTCGTCACCCCGGTGGCCCAAATGATAGAAATGACCAAATAAACCTGAGATGAAACAGAGACATATCCTTCTGCTGGCCATGTTCGTGGCCTCTGTCATGCCTTCCTGGGCTGTTTTCAAGGAAGAAAACCTTCACCAGACCCTCAGTGTGCTGATGGTGGAACTCAAAGACACCTACACCAGGGTGGACCGCGGCAGCGGCCGGATGGAGAAACGCATCCAGGAACAGCATGAAAGGCTCATCAGGCTGATCGATGAGTGCAACGAACTGTCGGTGATGCTCTATTCCCAGGAACAGGTGAACACCTTCGACCAGACCTTCGCCTTGAACGAGGTGACGCAGCAATACCATAAATTCAGTTCCAACCGTGTGCCCTTCAACGAAATCATCGACAACATGAACGCCGAGATGGAGCGCTACAACCGCCTGGTGCTGACGCTGCGCAAGATGCCGCCCGAGCGGACGGCCGAGGAAATTGAACAGACCCGCAATGTCGAGGTGGCCCTGGATTCTGCATCGGAATCCATCGCCGACACCGTTGTGGTGGACACCCCCGATTTTGCCAAGGAATCGGTCGTGATGGCCATGGACGATGAGACGGCCGCCATCCGTGACAGCTGTCTGTTTTACGCCGAAAAGATGGTGGCCTACTATTGGGAGCAGATCCAGCGCATCGAAGAGGACAACGGCTATTACCAGCAGACGGACGAACTGCTGAAGAGCGCCTACGACTACGCCCAGGAACGCTACACGGTGTTGCAGCACAAGGTCTTTGCCGAGAGCCAGGGCAACTATCTCAGGACACTCAAGGGCTTTTCCTTCCGCTTCAAGCGGGCCATCGGCGATTTGAAAGGCCGTTACGGCTTGAACCGCGACAAACAGAAGGGCGCCGTCGCGACCAGCTCCTGGCAAGGGCCGGTGGTCTTTGCCTACGCCTTTTTCCTGCTCTTCATCCTGGCGCTGTCCATCCTGCTGGCCAACCTGCTGGTGCGTATCAGCGTCCGATGGATCAAATGGTTCCAGGGAGAATGGCCCCGGCAGCACCGGGGCATGTTGATCGCCCTGACGGGGGTGGTCTTCTTCTCCGTCTTCCTGCTGATCAATTCCCAAACGGCGGCCAGTTCCTTCGTGGTACGCTCTTCTGTCATGATGGGCGAATATACCTGGCTCATTGCCGCCATTTTCGCCTCCATGCTCATCCGGCTCGACAAGCCGCAGGTAAGGAAGGCGCTTCTGGGCTATCTTCCCATGCTCATCCTGGCTTTCCTGATCATCTTTTTCCGCATTGTCTTCATCCCCAACAGCGCCATCAACCTGTTTTTTCCGCTGCTGGTATTGGTCTTCGCCGTTTGTCAGATCCTTGTCAATGTGAAAAATCAGGAGACCCTCCCCCGGGGCGACAAAGCCATGATGTGGGTGGGAGCCGTCATCATGGTGACGGCCACGCTGCTGAGCTGGTCGGGCATGGTGATGGGATCCTTGCTGCTGATGATCTGGTGGATGTTCCAGCTGGCCTTGCTGGAAAGCATCATCGCCGTGTCCAAGATCATCGACCGCTACTACGGCAGCCACGAGAAGGAATGGCAGCACCATTACAGGCAGAAGAACCCCTCGCTGCCCATCTCCACCCGGAAAGAATCCTACATAGAAGTGTTCTGGCTCAGGGATTTGCTCGATATGGCAGTCGTGCCGCTGCTGACCGTCGGATCGGTTCCCGCGGCCATCTACATGGCCTGCAATGTGTTCAACTTCAACATCGTGGCACAGAACATCTTCCTCCAGCCCCTGTTGAATGTGGAAGGCTACCTGCAACTCTCCCTGTTCAAGATTGTATTGGCCGTGGGATTGTATTTCGTCTTTCGCTATGTCATCTATGCCGCCAAGGGCTTCTACCGGGTCTGGCGCACCCGGGCCGCCGTCAGCAAGCTGGACGACGGCGTGGTGTTCAAGGAGAGCGACATCAATTTCAACCTGGCCAACAACATCGTGACCTTGCTGGCCTGGGGCTTGTATGTGATCATCATTTTCTCGCTCATGAAGATTCCCGCTTCGGGGCTCACGCTCATCACCACAGGTCTTGCCACCGGCGTCGGTTTCGCCATGAAGGACATCCTGAACAACTTCTTCTACGGCATCCAGCTCATGAGCGGCCGCGTCAGGGTAGGGGATATCGTCGAATGCGACGGTGTGCGGGGCACGGTGGCCGGACTCAGCTACCAGAGCACCCAGATCGAGGCCAGCGACGGCTCCATGATCATCTTCACCAACTCGACCCTGTTCAACAAGAACTTCAAGAACCTCACGCGCAACCATTCGTACGAAATGCTCCATTTCACCGTCGGTGTCAAGTACGGCACCGATGTGGACAAGGCCCGCGAGGTCATTGTCGAGGCCTTGCAGCCCCTGATGGTCAAGGACAAGTACGGGCGCGAGATTGTCGATCGCAAGAAGGGCGTTTCCGTGCGGCTGCTCAATTTCGGCGACAGTTCGGTCGATCTGCAGGTGCTGCTGCACACCACGGTCGATTCCCATTTCACTTTCGCCGCCCAGGCCAGGGAAGCCATCTACAAGGCTTTCGCCGAGCACGACATCGAAATACCCTTCCCCCAGCAGGATCTGTATATCAAGGAAATCAAGGGGGGGCAGTTGCAAAGTTAGTGACGGCCTCCCCCTCCTCCGGGATTTCCACCGGGATCTCCTCCAGGACCACCGCCCTGGCTACTTCCGGAATAGGCGTCCAGGCTGACGACGGTGCCTCCGGTCAGGCCGGAGACGGCCCAGGTATCGTTGCAATAGGTCGTGCCACCCACGCTCACATTTTTATAGCCGCTCGTCAAAGAGGGCGCTGTGACAGCGAAGGACGACAGGCCTGCCGGAGCCTTGAAGGCGGCGATAAAGGCTTTGCCATCGTACAAGGCGTTCCATGCGTCTGACGTGCCGGAGAGCGTATAGACGGTGCTGGAAGATGAATAACCGTTTTCCAGGCCTCCGTAGGCGACCACGACACCGCCTGTGATGTAGAGTTTGTAGCCACCCTCGGTATTGGCATCCAAAGCCACTTCCGGGGCTCCTTTGGTGGTGATGGCATATACATAACCGCCCGAGATCTTCATGTCGCCATTGGTGTCGATGGCATCATTTTGCGTGGCATATCCATAGACGTAGCCGCCGGTGATAGTCATTTCGCCCTGGCTGTTGATGGCATCGTCCCCGGTAGACGAGACAAACAGCTCGCCATCCGAAATGTTGAGCGCTCCCTTTGTTTCAAAAGCTTCGCTCTTGGAACA
>JAGDCW010000126.1 GCA_017958305.1 Bacteroidales bacterium
CATCGCCCAGGCCGCCCATCATTTTGTCAGGCAACGGGGCATCGACCTGCCCGTCCGCTTCGACATCATCTCCGTTGTCCGGCAGGGAAACGGATTTCAATTGGAACACATCGAGGACGCCTACCCCGCCCCGCTCTCATAACGCCCCATGAACCGCATCGTACAGATAGAAGAGACCGCCTCGACCAACACCCTCTTGCTCGAACAGCTCAAGAACCAAGCTGCTGCCGGGGAATCTGCAATGCCCGAATGGCAGGACGGCGACATGCTGGTCTGCTACCGGCAGACCGACGGACGGGGCCAGCGCGGCAACCATTGGGAATCGGCCCCGGGACAGAACATCGCCCTGAGCCTGCTGCTCTGTCCCCGGCACCTGCCCGCCACCGAAGCCTTCCTCGTGTCGGAGGCCTTTTCGGTGGCCGTATGCCGCTGCCTCGAAACCCTGGGCATAGGGGACCTGTGCATCAAATGGCCCAACGACATCTATGTGGGCGACGGCAAGCTGGGCGGCATCCTCATCGAGAACACCCTCTCGGGCCCGTGGCTGCGCGAATCGGTCTGCGGACTGGGGCTGAATGTGAACCAGACCCGCTTCCTGAGCGACGCCCCCAATCCGGTTTCGCTCAAGGGCCTCACCGGCCGCGACTACGACCTTGCAGTGCTGACCGCCGACCTGCACCGCCATTTCCTGGCGGCCATCGGCCAATTGGCCGAAGCCTGTGAAAAGGGGCAGGCCGAAGGGCTGCAAACCGAGTATTGGCAGCGCCTCTACCGGCGCGAAGGCTGGCATCCCTACCGCGACAGCGAGGGCCTGTTCGAAGGGCAACTGGCGGGTGTCGGCAGAGACGGACGCCTCGCCCTGAGACGAGGCCGGGACGGCGAGGTGAAAAAATATGCCTTCAAAGAGGTATCGTTTGTCATATAACGAAGATTTTTCCTATCTTCGCCAATCAAAAGAATGCTTCTCTTATGCGTTACAAAAGAATACTTCTCAAGCTGAGCGGTGAGTCGCTGATGGGCAAGATGCAATACGGCATCGATCCCGAAAGGCTCAACGACTATGCCGTGCAAATCAAGGAAATGGCCCAGGCCGGCGTGCAGATAGGCATCGTCATCGGCGGCGGCAACATCTTCCGCGGAGTGAGCGGAGCCGCCAAGGGCTTCGAAAGGGTCAAAGGCGACCAGATGGGCATGCTGGCCACGGTCATCAACAGCCTGGCCCTGTGCTCTGCCCTGGAAAGCATCGGAGCCAAGGCCCGTGTGCTGACGGCCGTCCGCATGGAGCCCATCGGCGAGTTCTACAGCAAGGCCCGTGCCCTGGAATGCCTCGAAAAAGGCGAGATCTGCATCTTCTCCTGCGGAACGGGGGCGCCCTACTTCACCACCGACACCGGTTCCTCGCTGCGCGGCATCGAGATCGAAGCCGACGTCATGCTCAAGGGCACCCGCGTCGACGGCATCTACACGGCCGATCCCGAGAAGGATCCCACGGCGGTCCGTTTCGACGAGATCACCTACGACGAGATCTACCTCCGGGGACTCAAGGTTATGGACCTGACGGCCACCACCATGTGCAAGGAGAACAACCTGCCCATCATCGTCTTCAACATGGACGTCAAGGGCAATCTCAAGAAAGTGCTCACCGAGGGCGGCATCGGCACCCTGGTCCACAATTGACGACAAACAACAAGTAAAACATACACCAATATGAACGAAGAAGCCGATCTTCTGCTCTCCATGGCGGAAGAAAGTATGGAACAGACCATCCAGTTCCTGGACAAGTCTCTCTCCCGTATCCGCGCCGGCAAAGCCAGCGTCAACATCCTGGACAACATCCGCGTCAACTACTACGGCACGCCCAGCCCCCTGGTCAATGTCGCCACGGTCACCATTCCCGATGCCCGCACCATCGCCATCCAGCCTTGGGAAAAGAACCTCATCAAGGACATTGAGAAAGCCATCATGGCCTCCGACCTGGGCATCACCCCGGCCAACAACGGGGAAACCATCCACCTGGCCATTCCTCCGCTCACCGAGGAACGCCGCCGCCAGCTCACCAAGCAGGTCCGCCAGGAGGCCGAAGACGCCAAGATCAGCGTGCGCAACGCCCGCCGCGACGCCATAGACTCCATCAAGAAACTGGTCAAGGACGGCATGTCGGAAGACAACGGCAAGGATTACGAAGAAAAGGTCCAGAAGAGCCACGACAAGTTCATCAAGCGCATTGACGAGATCGCTGCCGAGAAGGAAAAGGAAATCATGACCGTCTGACCGTGGCCAAGGGAATTGTCATTAAGAGCACGGGCAGCTCCTACTGGGTGAGGACCCCCGCAGGAGACCTGGAATGCAAGATTAAGGGCAATTTGCGTATCAAGGGGATACGGAGCACCAGCCCGGTCGTGGTCGGAGACAATGTGACGGTGGTCGGCGAAGACGGCAACTGGCTCATCGGCGGCATCGACGACCGGCGCAACTACATCGTCCGCAAACCGGCCAACCTGTCCAAGCAGCTGCACATCATTGCCGCCAACATCGACCTGGCCCTGCTGGTAGTCACCGTCAACCATCCCGAGACCAACCTGGTCTTCATCGACCGCTTTCTGGCCACCACCGAGGCCTATCGCATCCCGGCCTGTCTGGTTTTCAACAAGACCGACCTATACAACGAGGAAGAGACCGCCTACCTGGACGGCCTCTTCCATCTTTATTCCACCATCGGCTATCCCTGCCACCGGATTTCCGTGCTCAAGGACGAAGGCATTGGGCCGCTCGTCGCCTCCATCCAGGGCAAGGTCTGCCTCTTGTCGGGCAATTCGGGCGTGGGCAAGTCTTCCCTGCTCAACCGGCTCTACCCGCAGGCCAAAGCCAAGGTGGGGAGAATCTCCGGCTACCACGACAAGGGACGCCACACGACTTCCTATTCGGAAATGTACGACCTGGGCGGCGGCACCTACATCATCGACACGCCGGGCATCAAGGGGTTCAACACCTTCGACATGCAGCCCGAGGAAGTGAGCCATTATTTTCCGGAGATTTTCAAGGCCTCGAGCCATTGCCGCTACCACAACTGCACCCACACGCACGAGCCCGACTGCGCCGTACAAAAAGCGATCGCCGACCATCTGATCAGCGAGTCGCGTTATCGCAGCTACCTGAGCATCCTCCAGGATGCCGACGAGGGCAAATACCGCTCTGCGCAATAACTACCGTTTGCTTCTTGTTAAAGCCGGGGGCTAGTCTTCTTTTCTTGTTCCCCTGAAAGAGGTGGGTGAAGACCCGAAATTCAGCGAGAAGGCCATCTCGTCACCCACCATCTCGCCTTTGAAGTCGGTTACCTTGTAGCGGGGATACTCTCCTCCCATGGCCAAAGGAACGACACTGTCGCAAGACAGGACCGTCTTGTCCCCGTCGACTGCGACGGCCACACCGGGGATGGTGACATCGATGGTCACAGGCATTTGGGGCACAAATCGGATCTGGTAGATGGTCAAAGAGCAGGAGTCCCCACTCTCGGAAGGATTGAAAGACACTTCAATGTTTTCATTGTCGAACGAGCTGCCGTTGCTCACGACCGTCACCGTGCCCACATAAGTGGCCTGCTCGGGTTTGGGAGCCTCTTCCTGATCTTTTTCTTTTGAGCAGCCGACAAGGGCGAGGGCTGCAAAAGCGATGATTAAGTACTTTGTTTTCATTTTGTTATAGTTTTACGGATAATCCAATCGTGAAAATACGGGGTTTGACCGAGGCAAAGAACTCCTTGCCCACCGACTTGAAATAGAAGCTGTGCCCCCGGGTGTCGGTGAGATTCCCGCCTCCCAGGTAGACTTCCCATTGGGGGAAAACCAGCGCCAGGCGGCCGTCCAGAAAGAGATGGACAGGCTCGTCGAGAGTGTTGCCTTCGTTCCACCATTGGGGGCCGCAACCGGCCAGGGAGGCATCTGCGGCCAGGCTGCAACCGCCGAAACGGAAAATGTAGCCGGCGCCCAAGAACAAGGTGTGGGCAGGGACATAGGGGACACGATTCCCGGCATGGTCGTTGTTGCCGTCCTGATAGCGGACAAAACGCGCATCGCACCAGGCCCAACTGAACCGGCTGTGGAAATCGCCCGGCTGCCAGGCAAGCTGCGTTTCGGCGCCCAGGCTGCGGCTACGGCCCGCATTGGTCATCATCCTTCCTGTGTTCTGTCCCGGAGGAAATACCGTCAGCTGCTGGTTGGTGACAGCCATGTAATAGACCGAGGCATCGGCGCTGAAAGACTGTTTCCTGTAGCGAAGGCCCGTTTCGAAGTTCCAGGCAGATTCCGGGTCGTATTCCGAAGCAGAAGCCTCCACGCCCGAAGATGGCCGCTCGAGATAGACGCCCAGGTCCTTCATCAGGGTTTTCATCATCATTTGCTGGAGTATGTCCGAGAATATCTGGGTATTGAAGCCTCCCGCCCTGTATCCCCTCGAAACCGTGACAAAGAGTTTGAGGGGGTCGGATGCTTCATACAGGGCGGAAAGCTTGGGAAGGAGCACCAGGCCGAAATGGTCTGCCGTGCCCCGATAGGCAACGGTGCATGCCTTGTCGGCGCTCATGGTAGGGAAAAAGCGGTAATGAAGGGTCGTCAGACAGTCATAGTCCATAAGCCCTCCTTCATAGTCGAGTCGCAGTCCGGCCGTAAATTGCCAGTCGCCGCTGCGAAAGACCGATTCGTGGAAAAGGGCGGCGTTCCAGCTGGCAAGGACAAAATCGGACAGGACCGGCATCTCGGCGTCGGAGATGGTCAGATAGCCTATTTCGTCGGGGATATTGGCGTTGGCGTTATACAAAATGAGGTTTTCGATGCCCTCCCGCTTGAAGACGACGGGCGCGGACATGGCATTATGCCTGTAAAAAGCGAAAAAGCCCGTGACGGGTTGCCAGGAGGCGGCATTGTCTGCCCGACGCAGGTTCAATTCCACCGTGGCGGCGGCGCTTTGCTGCTGTTGTCGAAGGGTAAAGACCGAGGCGGGAGTGAAATCCTGGTCCATGCGCATATCGTCTGCCAGAAACTGGAGCGAGGCAACGGCGTCGGCGACAAACTCTTCCGTACGGTAATCGAGCCTAAGCCCCTCAATGGCCGAAAGCCGGCGGTAACCACCCTCGTCGTTGTAGGAAACGGGCGAGAGGACGCCGTCTTCATAGCGACCGTAGGCAAATCCGCCCTCACGGCAGACACCGGCCGAGAGCACGTTGGTCAGGAAAAGCCTGTCTGAGGCAGATTTGACCCATTTCCAGCGCAGCGACAGTCCGTCGTAAGGATCGGCGGGAGCGCCTTTGAAAACATTGTCGAAATAGCCGTCGCCGTGCCGGTAAGTGGCCGAAAAGACGTTGGAGGCGTTGAGAAAACTCAGCCCCACCCGGCAGGTGTTGGCCGTCCCGTATTCCAGAAACATCGAAGACCTGGCCTCCGACGAGGGAGACAAAGTGCTGAGAGACAAGACACCGCCCATGGCATTGCGTCCGTAGAGCGTGCCCTGGGGGCCTCGGAGCATCGTGACGCTCTGGATACCCTCCCAGTCGAAGTCGTAGGCATTCTTGTCCAAAACGGGGATGCCGTCGATGTAGAGCCCGATCACAGGATTTTCCATGCGTGAGCCCAGCCCGCGAATGTAAATGCTGGAAGTAAGCGAGGCGCCATAGTCGGGAATATGCAGGCCAGGGATCCTGAAAGAAAGGTCATTAGGACGATAAATGCCTCCCGATTCCAGCTCGGCGGAGCGGACGACCGTCACCGGGGAGGCGATCTTTCCGACCGATACGGACTCCTTGGGCGCAGTGACGGTGACTTCGGTCAGCACCGTGTCATTGAGCGGCGTCAACAGAGTAAGGGCCGATAATAGGAAACCTGCTGTCATTGCGACTGCAAAGTTCCGCAACGACACGGTGTTTTTTCAGAACAGTATAGGCAAGAATTAGGATTATCCGTGCATGGCCACCCGAAAAGCGGAAGGTGTCATACCCGTGTGTTTCTTGAAAAACCGGGCAAAATAGGCCTGATCGAAAAAACCTGCCGCCGCAGCGATGTCTATCATCGGCAGCGAACTGTCCTTGAGCATCCTCTTGGCCCTGTTCAAACGGGCTGTGTCTATCCAGAAGCCCAGCGGACGGCCCGTGGAACGCTTCACCACCCTGTTCAGATAGTTGATGGAAAGGTTCATCTCTGCGGCATACGCACTTGCCGTGAGAAGGCTCCTGCCATCGGAGAACAGCCGGTCGAGAAAGCCGGACACCGGTGGCGGCAGATGCAGGGAGGGCAAAGCGCGCACCCTGGTGAGCAGCAGTTCGAGGCCCTTTTCGATGAAAGCCATGTCGCCTCTTTCGAAACGGAGCGCCAACATGTTGAAGAGTTCTCCCATGAAGGCCCCTTCGTCGAACCAGAAGGCTTGTTGCAGAGGCTCTCTCAAAAACTGGAGGGATTTGGCATCGCCAAAGAAAGAAGGCTGAAACCCGCCTGTGTAGCCGACGGCATCGGAATAATGATGGATGGCAAACGCCACATTCTCAGGGATGAGCAACAGATGCCCTGCCCCGATGAGGTAGGAGGTGTTCTCCACCTCGACCAGCACATCGCCCGACGTCAGATAGACAAAACCGACTATGGGCAGGGACGAAGACGACTCCTGCGCTGCTTCAAGGAAGCCACGGGTGTCCATCCTGCGGATAAAGAAGGGGTACCGCGAGAAATCCGCTCCTGAGTGCACGCGTCGCTTATTTGTGGCAGGGCCAGGGCTGGAGCTGCTTGAAGAAGTCGTTGCCCTTGTCATCGACCAGGATGAAGGCCGGGAAATCGACTACATCGATCTTCCAGATGGCTTCCATGCCCAATTCGGGATACTCGACACACTCGATGCTCTTGATGTTGTTCTGGGCCAGGATGGCAGCCGGGCCGCCGATGGAGCCCAGATAGAAGCCACCGTGCTTTTGGCAGGCATCGGTCACGGCCTGAGAGCGGTTGCCCTTGGCCAGCATGATGAGCGAGCCGCCGTTTTCCTGGAATTCATCCACGTAAGGATCCATACGGCCGGCCGTGGTCGGGACCATCGAGCCGCAAGCCATGCCTGCAGGCGTCTTGGCCGGACCGGCGTAG
>JAGDCW010000127.1 GCA_017958305.1 Bacteroidales bacterium
ATCATCACGCTGATGCGCAAGTCGGCCCTGCTCCTTATTATATCGCTCACCTGGAACCTGGCATTCCCGGCTGCCCGTTTCATCAATTACACGGTGGCCGACGGACTGAGTTCCAACATCGTGCATGCCATCGTGCAAGACAATGAAGGTCTGCTATGGGTAGGGACGCGCAACGGGCTGAACCGCTTTGACGGCATCAGATTTGAACACTTTGACCATCACAGCGGCCTGCCCGACAACCTGGTCACCTCGCTCTGCGTCGATCGGGAGTCGCGGGTGTGGGTGGGCACCTCAAGAGGTTTTGCCGTCAAAGGCGACAATGCTTTCGAATCCTTCCCCGGTCGGCATGTCCGGGCCCTGCTTGCCACGAGCGACGGCCTAGTCTGGGCAGCCACCAAGGACAGCATCCTCTACAAGTTGAGTTACGACAAGGGCGAAGGACTCGTCAAAATGGATTCGGCACGTTATGTAATAGGTGACTTCGAAGGAGATTATCCCTACCAGCAGATTCACCAGGACAGCCGGGGCTGGCTGTGGCTGGGCGGGCGCATCGTCAACAGCCAAGTCATCAAAAACAAGGAATCAGTTGATATAGAACCAGTTCCATTCCCGCATGGTGACAATACCGGCAGCTATGCCACGGTGGCCGGCGGCCGCCTGCTGGCCTTCGACGATTATTACAATTGTCTGCTGGAACTGGATGTACAAAACATGGGATACCGGCAGCTGGGCCGCATGCCCATTGCCCATGGCAGCCTATTGTATGATTCCCGGGAACAGCTCTGGGCAGCCGGTTCCTACGGGCTGGCACTGGTCGACATGGACAATCCTGCCGGCAGCCAGGTCCTCCGTCATGATCCGGAAGATGCCTCGTCGTTGGGATCGACCGAACTGTTCTGCCTCTACGAAGACCATCAGGGCAACCTGTGGGTGGGTGGCAACAACGGGCTGTCCGTGCTGTCGCCATTCATGCAGCAGGTTTGCCTCCTGACCCGCCGCAGCGGACTGCCGTCAGAGCAGATCACCGCCCTGATGCAGAGCCGTGACGGCCGGCTGTGGATGGGCACAGCCGACAACGGTGCCATGGTATTGGACATGGAAAGCGGACAGTTGCAAAGGGTCGATTACCGGATAGCCAAACGGCAGAACGAGGGCTATGTCTCCTGCCTGTATGAGGATCGTCAAGGAACCGTCTATATAGGTTTATGGGCCGGTTGCGGCTTCAATGTATGGCAGGGGGGCAAACTGAGCCGTGGCGTGGTCAGCGGGCCGATCCCAAAAGTGCAGCATGTCGTGGCCGAAGGCGACCGCATCACCTCCAATTGGATTGCCGATTTTCTGGAAGATTGCGACGGTCGGTTCTGGGTGGCGACCTGGGAAGGCGTAGGTTTGAACCAATGGGACCGTGCCTCCGGCCAGACCTTGCCCATCCGGTGGCTCAGTCCGTTCAAATATCCACGGTCTGGCGTGGACAGCAATATCTATCTCAGTTCCCGGCTGGCCAGCCGTTTGCTGGAAGACCGACACGGGAATCTAGTCTATGGCACAACGGAAGCAGGTCTCAACATCATCGACCGTCAAACCGGCCTTGTTACCAAATATTTGGCCCGGCCGTCCCGCCCGGGAGCCCTGCCCGACGACTATGTGACCGACCTGAGCCTGGCTGCCGACAGCACTTTGTGGGCAGCTACGCGAGGCGGACTTTGGACGCCTTCCGGCCAGACTTTTCTGGAAGGCATCTGCGTCCAGTCGCTGGAATGCGACCGCAGCGGACGGCTCTGGGCTGGAACGGAAGGCGGTTTGTATTTCATCGACACAGACCACAGTGTCGGGGTGGCCCATCCATCGGCCGGTTTTCTGACTGACTGCTACGGAGAACATGCCTCATGTACACTCCAAGACGGTCGGTTGGCCTTCGGCGGCCCGTCGGGCGTGGTCCTGTTCCATCCCGACAGCCTGCTGGCCTACCCCTGCCCCGCTCTTTTATTGACACAGTGGCAACTGGACGACAGGAATCTTCGCTTTGCCTTCTCTTCCTCCGACCTGGCCTTGGCCGCCAAACGGCAGTATCGCTACCGGCTTGACGGAGTGGACGAGGATTGGACAGAAGCCGTCTTTCCCACCCTGTCGGGGCGCTACAACGGCCTGCTGCCGGGCAAATACTGCCTGCATATCCAATACACCGATCTGTTCGGTCGCTGGCAGGAGGACCGGGAATACCGGGAAGCGTTTGCCATACCGGTGCCCCTGCCGCTGCGCTGGCCCATGCTCTTGCTGTATGGCCTGGCCCTTATCCTATTGGTTTGGTTGATTGTCTTTTTGCGCGAAAAGAAACTGAAATCCGACCGGGACCGTCTGGAAAAAGCCGTCAAGGAAAAAACCCTCCGCATCCAGGAAGAGCTGGACACCCGCAACCATTTCTTCTCTATCATTTCCCATGACCTGAGAAACCCCGTTCACGGCATGCACCAGTTGGCCACACAACTGGAACGCCAGCAAAAAGACCTATCGCGTGAAGTGCTGGGCCAGGGATTGACTCAGCTCAAGGTGGCCGCTGCCGACACCCAGGACCTGCTGGAGAACCTCCTGATGTGGTCGGTGAGCCAGAAAGGCCTGCTGGAACCGGTATTTCGACAGGAAAAAGTGACAGACGTGGCCGAAGAGGCGCTCCGGAACATTCATGAATCTGCCGCCGCCAAGCAGATTCAGACCGAAGTGGAGATACCGCAGGATATCCTTGTCATGACCGACCGCAATATGCTGGTTGCCTGCCTGAGAAATCTTTTGGACAATGCCGTCAAGCATTCTCCCCAGGGCGGGCGCATCCTGCTCTCGGCCCGACAGGTCCAGCAGACCGTCAGCCTCTCCATACGCGACCAGGGACCGGGTATGGAAGAATCCATGCTGAAAAAACTGTCCCGGCCCGGCCGGCTTGGGCTGGTCATCACCCAGGAACTGCTGTCGCGCATCCATGGCTATCTAAGTGCCTTCAATCTCCCGGAGGGAGGCTTTGAAATCACCATTATTCTCAATCAACATGTCTGACAAAACCAACATCCTGCTGGCAGAAGACTCTGCCGTGTTTGCCATGGGGCTGAAACTGATCCTGTCGGCCGAAGCGGATATGGCCCAAATAGATACCGCCACCGATCCCCTCTCTGCCATGGCCTATCTCCGGGAACATCCGGAAACCAACCTGGTCATTATCGACATCAGTCTGACGCGTGAACAAGATGGACTGACGCTGTTGGAGCGTATCAAGGAAACCTTCCCGGCCATCCGGACGATGGTTTTGTCGCAGCACAAGACCCCGGCCTATATGCAGCAGGCCATCAGCTATGGCGCCAATGCCTATCTGGCCAAAGACTCGTCGCCCGAGGAAATCACCCGGGCCGTCAAGCGTGTAGCGGCCGGCTACAGTTTCTTTTTCGGGGAAACCATCCCCGATGAGATGCGCAGCGAAATACTCCGGCCGAAAAAAATCGGTGAAAACACTGCCTTCAGTAAATTAAGTACCAAGGAAAGAGAGGCCTTGCAACTGATCACCTACGGATACAGCAACCGGCAGATTGCGACGGCCATGCAGGTGGCCACCACCACCATCGATACCTACAAGGAGCGCATCAAAAACAAGCTGGGATTCGACACCATTGTCGAGTGTGTGGCCTACGCCGTGGCCGAGCATCTGGTAGAGACGCGCTAAGACCAAGCATGCGGTCAGCCTCACAAAAGGCTATTTCCATCCGCCCAGTTGGCAGACCGGATGATTGAAATAAGTGTCCTTGAAAGGTTCGTCTGCCAGCGTGAAATGCCACCATTCCGAATCGAGGGGCTTGAATCCGTGAGCCAGCATGGCACGGCGCAGAATCATGCGATTCTCGAACTGTTCCGGCGTAATGGAGCGCCCCTTCGGACTTTTGCCATTGTCGCCGGTGTATTCGCCCGTAACAGGATTGCCGCAGAAATCGGGATGGCTTTCAGGGCCGAACCAGTCGAAAGTACCTCCCATGTCCACTTCCTTTTCCGTATTCATGTCAAAGAGCGTCAGATCGACTGTCGAGCCACGGGTGTGGCCGCTCTTGGCCATGATGTATTCCTGATCGAAGAGCACACTCTTGTCCAGATCGGGATAGAAATACTGTTTCATGCTGGTGTCGGGTATGTCGGCGGCCCAACGGACAAAGTGGTCCACCCCACACTGGGGCCGGTAGGCATCGTAGATTTTGATGCGGTAACCCTGGCTCATGACATCGTCGCTTACAGCCTTCAGTGCCTGGGCGGCCTGTGCGGTCAGCAGGGCAACTGGCTGCTGATAGCCGTCTATCCGCGCTCCGACAAAATTATAAGTGCCGTAATAACGGATTTCCAGGATGGCATCGGGCACCGCATCGGTCAGGTTGACAAAGTCCTTCTCGAATTTCTTTTCCTCGCTGCCGACACATGCACCAAGCAGCAGGCAAACCGGCAGTAATGCAACGAATAATCTTTTCATAGCCATATGTAATTAATGCTCGTTTCTACATGGCAAAAATAATCATCTTGCAGCATTGACGCAAATCAAGCAGGGAGCTGACAAAAAAAGCGTCAAATATTTTTTGTGGTTTCGTAGAAATGCTGTACTTTTGCGCCCGTTATCTGGAAATGATAATGACTCCGTAGCTCAGTTGGTAGAGCAATTGACTCTTAATCAATGGGTCGTGGGTTCGAGCCCCACCGGGGTCACCTCATTGGGGAATGTTTCAAAAAGACATTCCTCTTTTTTTATCCCTCTATCTCGTCCAATTCCAACCAACGCAGTTCCTTGGCGTCCAAGGTTTCCTTCAACTGGGGCAGTTCACGGCAATACGCCTCTATCTGACCACTCTCCAGCTGTCCACCGGCCAAGGCGTTTTCCAATTCCTGTTTGCGGGTTTCCAAAGCAGCGATTTCCTGCTCCAGGGCCTCGTATTCCTTCTGCTCCTTGTAGGTGCGCCGGTTCTTGCGCCGAGGTGTTCCGGAGGCATTCCCGATCGTTTGCGCAGGCTTCTGGGCATCCTTGTTCGCTAGGGCCGAGGCCGACTGCCTTTGCCGGCGTTCCTCTTCGTCCTTCATATCCTGCCACTGCCGGTATTGGGTGTAGTTGCCGGGAAAATCCTGCACCTTGCCATTGCCTTCGAAAACCAGCAGGTGGTCGACAATCTTGTCCATGAAATACCGGTCGTGCGAAACCACCAGCACGCAACCCTTGAACGAGCGCAGGTATTCCTCCAGGATGTTGAGCGTGACGATGTCCAGGTCGTTGGTCGGCTCGTCGAGCACCAGGAAATTGGGATTCCTCATCAAAACGGTACAGAGATACAGCCGGCGCTTCTCTCCTCCGCTCAGTTTATGGACATAGTTGTGCTGCGTCTCGGGGGTGAACAGAAAGTGGTTGAGAAATTGCGAGGCCGACAGGCGACGGCCGCCCGACAAGGTGATGTCGTCGGAGATTTCCCTCACCACATCGATCACCTTCTTGCTTTCGTCAAACTGCAAGCCATCCTGGCTGTAATAGCCGAAGGTGACGGTCTCGCCAATGTCGAAAGCGCCTTCGTCGCAAGGCTCCAGCCCCAGCAGCAGTTTGAGGAAAGTGCTCTTGCCGCTGCCGTTCCTTCCGACGATGCCCAACTTCTCATAGCGGGCGAAATTGTAGTAGAAACGGTCCAGTATCACCTGGTCGCCATAGGCTTTGGAAATATACTTCGCCTCGAAAATCTTGGAACCGATGTACGTGGCTTTGACATCGAGTTGCAATTGTTCCTCCCGACGGGACTGTGACACCTGCTCCTTCAGGTCGTAAAATGCGTCCTTGCGGGCACGGGCCTTGGTTCCCCGGGCCGAAGGCGTCCGCCGCATCCATTCCAGTTCGTAGCGGAACAGGTTGTTGGCCCGGGCCAGATTGGCATTGGAGGCATCGATGCGTTCCTGGCGTTTTTCCAGATAATAGCTGTAATTGCCGTTATAGTTGTAGAGCCTGCGGTCGTCGATTTCCAAAATACGGGTGCAGACACGATCCAGGAAATAGCGGTCGTGGGTCACCATGAGCAAGGTGATGCCCGATTTGACCAGGTATTTCTCCAGCCACTCTGTCATGGGCAGGTCCAGGTGGTTGGTCGGCTCGTCCAGGATGAGCAGTTCCGGTTCGGAAATGAGGGCGTTGGCCAGCGCCACCCGCTTGCGTTCACCTCCCGACAGGCAGCCCATGGGACGGGAGAAATCGGGGATGCTCAGCCGTGTCAGGATCTGTTTGACGCGTACCTCGTAGTCCCAGGCCTGGTGAAAATCCATCAGGTGCAGCAACTGTTCCATCTCGGCATCCATCACCTGCTCCCCGTCCTGCCGGATCTTCTGTTCGTAGCGGGCGATGACGCGCACCGTCTCGCTTTCGGTCCTGAAACAGGCCTGCATCACAGTGGCGGCATCGTCGAACTGAGGCTCCTGAGGCAGACAGGACACTCTCAGGTCACGGCGGAAGACTACCGAACCGGCGTCATAGTCCCTGTCTCCGGCCAGGATGTTGAGCAAGGTGGATTTGCCCCGGCCGTTCTGGGCAATCAGGGCTATGCGCTCCCCTTCGGCCACACCGAAGGAAATATCTTCGAACAAAAGAAGATCGCCAAAGGATTTGGTCAGATGATCCACTTGCAGATATGGGACACTTTGAGCCATCGCTTAATCGGGAAACAGTTCCTGGAGGCATTGGGCCGTAAAACTCTCATGACAGCGGGCCACTTCGCGCGGGGTGCCGCAGCAGACCACCTGTCCGCCCTTGCGGCCGCCGTCGGGACCCATGTCGATGATATGGTCGGCCAGCTTGATGACGTCGGCATTGTGCTCGATGATAATGACCGTATTGCCTTTGTCCACCAGGCGGTCGATGACCGTCATCAAGACCCGGATATCGTCGAAATGCAGGCCGGTGGTGGGCTCGTCCAGCACATAGAGCGTGTTGCCGGTGTCTTTCTTGGCAAGTTCGGCCGCCAGTTTGATACGCTGCGATTCACCGCCCGAGAGCTGGGACGAAGGCTGCCCCAGTTTCACATAGCCCAGGCCGACCTCCTGTATGGTCTTGATTTTCCGGATTATCTGCGGCTGATTGTCGAAGAACTCAACGGCGATGTTGATGGTCATGTCGAGGATGTCGGCGATGGACTTGCCCTTGAAGCGCACTTCCAACGTCTCACGGTTGTAGCGCTTGCCCCGGCATTCGTCGCAGGGCACCGTCACGTCGGGCAGGAAATTCATCTCTATGGTCTGGTAGCCGTTGCCCATGCACTTCTCGCAACGCCCGCCCGCCATGTTGAACGAGAAACGGCCGGGCCGGTAGGCGCGGATCCTGGACTCGGGCAGGCTGGCAAACAAGTTGCGGATGTCGGTGAACACGCCGCAGTAGGTGGCCGGATTGGAACGCGGGCTGCGGCCGAGCGGCGACTGATCGACCGTGACGATCTTGTCGATGTGGGCGACCCCTTCGATGGCGTCGAAGGGCAAGGGTTCTTGCAGACTGCGGTAGAAATGCTGGTTGAGGGCCGCCTGCAGCGTGCCGTTGACCAGCGAAGACTTGCCGCTGCCCGACACCCCGGTCACCACGATGAGCTTGCCCAGGGGAAAACTCACATCGATATTCTTCAGGTTGTTGCCCCGGCAGCCCTTCAAAGTGATGGCATGTCCGTTGCCAGGACGCAGGGCCGCAGGCAGGGGTATCTCTATCTCGCCGCGCAGGTAGCGGGCGGTGAGCGTGTCGGCTTGCATCAGTTGCTGCGGAGTGCCGGCAAAAACCAGGTTGCCTCCCAGCCGGCCCGCCCGGGGGCCCAGATCGACGATATAATCCGAGGCAAGCATCATGTCACGGTCGTGCTCCACGACGATGACCGTGTTGCCCTTGTCGCGCAAGGCTTTCAGGGAATTGATCAAGCGCATGTTGTCGCGGTAATGCAGGCCGATGCTCGGCTCGTCCAGGATGTAGAGCACATTGATCAGCTGCGAACCGATTTGCGTAGCCAGGCGGATACGCTGGCTCTCACCGCCCGACAGGGAGGCCGAGCTGCGGTTCAGCGACAGATAGTCCAGGCCGACATCCAGCAAAAAGCCCAGGCGGGTCTGGATTTCCTTGACAATCTCCGCGGCGATGTGCTGCTGCTTGTCGTTCAAATGGGCCGGCAGGGCCTGAAACCACTCGTAGAGTTCCCGGATGTCCATCTGCGCCAGCTGGGCGATGTCCTTGTCGTACAATTTGAAGCAGAGCGATTCCTTTTTGAGCCGACGGCCCTGGCATTCGGGGCAGGTCTTGACCGAGACATACTGGTTGGCCCAACGCTGCGCCGAGGCCGAACTGTCGCTCTCCTGCGTCATTTCCACATAGCGGAACACGCCTTCGTAACAAACCGTGTATTTGTCCAGGCCCAAGGATGGGTTCTTGATAACCAAAGGATCGTCCGTACCGTTCAGGATTTCGTCCAGGCAGTCCTGTGAAAGATTCTTGACAGGGGTTTTCAGCGTAAATCCGTGCCGTTTGAGCAAGGCTTCCACCTGCCAGAAGAACATGCTGTTCTTGTATTTGCCCAAGGGAGCGATGGCGCCTTCGGCAATGCTGAGCCGCTGGTCGGGAATGACCTTGTCGAGGTCCACCTGACGGATCTGTCCCAGGCCTTTGCAACGCGGGCAGGCGCCCTGGGGCGAATTGAACGAGAAATGGTGCGGGGCCGGATCGGGATACGACAGTCCTGTATCGGCGCACATCAGCTGGCGGCTGTAATGGCGGATCTCGCCGCTCTGCCGGTCCATCAGCATGATCAGGCCGTCGCCGGCACGCATGGCCGTCTGGATGCTCTTGCGCAGCCGCTGGCTCTCTTTGTCGCCCACCACCAGCTTGTCGATGACGATTTCGATGTCGTGGGTCTTGTAGCGGTCCAGGCGCATGGCCGGCTCGATTTCGCGCAACTCTCCATCGACACGGACATTGAGGTAGCCCTTCTTGCGCAGTGATTCGAAGAGTTCCTGGTAATGGCCCTTGCGGCCTCGCACACTGGGAGCCAGCAGATACACGCCTCTTCCCCGGTAGTCTTGCAGGATCAGTTCGAGCACCTGCTCCTCGGTGTATTTCACCATCTTCTTGCCCGTCAGGTAGGAATAGGCCTCGCCGGCGCGGGCATAGAGCAGGCGGATATAGTCATAGACTTCGGTTTGGGTGCCGACCGTGGAACGGGGGTTCTTGTTGGTGGTCTTCTGCTCGATGGAGATGACCGGACTCAGACCGCTGATTTCATCGACATCGGGACGTTCGAGGTTGCCCAGGAAATTGCGGGCGTAGGCCGAAAAGGTCTCGATATAGCGCCGCTGGCCTTCGGCATAGATTGTGTCGAATGCCAGGGACGATTTGCCGCTGCCGCTCAGGCCGGTAATCACCGTCAGGCTGTAGCGGGGAATCTGCACATCGATGTTCTTCAGATTGTGTACCCGGGCGCCATAGACTGCAATGGAGTCAGCGTTTTTTTTCATAGTCGGTCACCCAGGCTGGATTGTGGACATAGAGTCTGGCGGCATTGAACTGCAGGCTTTCCTTCACGGGAATGCGCACATGATAGATCAGATGCTGCTTATTGTCTAACTGGCCGTCGCGCAGCCAGAGATTGGCTTCCTTCAACTGCAGGTAGGAAATGCCGTGCTCACGGGCAAAGGCGGCCCAGTCGGGCACACTGCCCTCCACGCTCGTCTCCATATAGGCCACCGGCTGGTACAGATCGGCCGACTTGAGCCGGAATCCATAGCTCTGAGGACGCTCAAGCACCATTTTCATGGTGATCAGCCGGAAGATGTAGCGGCTGGTCTCCTCCGACAGCCACAGATCGAAGAAATCATTGGTCTGCTGCCGCTCCAACTCGGCCGTGATCCGGCGTTTGCCGGCATTGTAGGCGGCCGCCGTCAGGAACCAGTCGCCGTAGAGTTCGTAGCACTCCTTCATGAACTGGCAGGCGGCCTGGGTTTCCTTCTCGATATGGTAACGCTCGTCTATCTGGTCGTTCACCACCAGGCCGTTTTCACGGGCCGTGGCGGGCATGAACTGCCACAAGCCGGCCGCACCGCTCGGCGACAAAGCCTTGGGATTGAGCGCACTTTCTATGCAGCAAAGGTATTTCATGTCGTCGGGGATGCCGTTCTTTTTCAAGATGGGCTCGATGACAGGGAAATAACGGTTGGCCCGTTTGATGATTTGCAGCGTCGAGGAATGCATGTAGTTCATGGCCAGCATTTCGCGGTCGAAACGCTCGCGCAGGTCCATCCTCACCAGATTGACTTTCTGCCCGCAGAAAACAGCCTGGGCAGGAATGGGAATGGCATAGGAAGAAGTCGGGTTCATCTCGTTCTGCGCTCCGAGCGGCAAAACCGCCAACAGGCAGCACAGCAGGATCGTCGTACTGTGTCTCATCTTCTACTCCAACAAATTGATATCTCCTTTTCTGACATACTCGATCCCGTCCGAACCGGTTGCCGTGACAACATAGAAATACACCCCGGGGTTGACCGGCCGGCCGTGCCAGGTACCGTCCCAGCCCAGCGCCGGATCGCGCCATTCGAACAGCACATTGCCCCAGCGGTTCATGATGCGTCCGTGGAACTTGACCAGGGAGCGGTAGGCCACCTTGAATTCGTCGTTTTCGCCGGGCGTGGAGCGCGGGGTGAAGAAATTGGGACAATCCAGGAAGGATTCCGTCACCGTGACGATGAAACTGGCCGAGTCGGACGAAACCGCATTCGAGGCCTTCAATTTGACGGTAAAGCTGCCGGCCTGGTTGAAAACATAGTTGATATCCGTCTCGTTACGATACAGATAGGTGTCCGTCGAACCGGGCGTGGTATAGATGTACCAGATGGTATGTGTCGTAGGGGGATTGACCTGGCTCAGGAAATTCACTTCCAAGGGGGCGGGACCGGTCAGTCCGCTGGCACCGCCGCCCACTTCGTTGTCGCCCTTTTCCTTCTCGACGACGAGGGCCTGGGCATGGGTCACCACCTTGACGGCGGTGTAGGCGGTCGTGACAGATGTGCGCGCCAGGCCGAAATACTCGGCAAACTGGTCGCCCGAAAGTTCGAAGACCGTGTTGTCGAGCGGGGCTTCGACACTGATGCTCGACAGATAGCCCTCGCGCTCCAGGCTCACCGGCTTGGAGCGATAGTCGTTTGCAGCGGCATCCCACTCCAAATCGACATATTGGAAAGTATGCTTGCGGTTGAGGTAGTAGGTTCGTCCGTCCAATCCGCGATAGGCCAGGTCGTCGGCACAGCCGCTCACAATGACCTGCAGGCTCTCGGTGATGTCTTCAGCCTCGGTCACGGGCACCAATGCGGCATATTGGCAGGGATGCAACTGATAGTCGATGACATAGACGGCATGGCGCTGCGCGCCGTCCACGACGAAGTAGCCGCAGTCGGCGCTCAGGTTGCCCAAAACAGTGGCCGTGGATGTCTGGGTGATATCGGGGGCGGACAATTCGACGGCATCGTCGAAGGCATGGGTGTAACGATACCAGCGGCAAGCGGCGGGATTGTCACTGTCGTGGGAAAGTGCCGCTCCCGTCATGCCGTTGAACACATAGACTTGTTCCAGGCCCGATGCGGCCACTGCCCCGGCCACATAGGGGCTGCCTCCCACCACCGTCATGGCGGCGGATGGGAACGAGCACAGACAAACCAAAGCCCAGAATAATATCTTTCTCATTGTGTATCAAATATATAAGCCAACAAAGGCGCAGCCTTCGCCGCCACTGCGAAGATAGCAAAATAAATTGAGCCGAGAGCACCCATACACATCTATAATTTATATTATCTTTGTGCATCGAAATAATCGTCCAATGAAAAGATCGCTCATCCTGACCATAGCCGGCCTGCTGGCAAGCGTGACCATCGCCCTGGCCCAGCAGCCGTCCATCCCCGTGACCGTCATCAACGGCAAGCAGTATTACCAGTACCAGGTTCAGGCCAAGGAAACCATCTACGGCCTTTCCAAGCGTTTCGGCATCACCCAGGAGGAGCTGATCGGAATGAATCCTTTCCTGGCTGCCGGCATGCAGACCGGACAAATCCTCACCATTCCTGTCGTTCCGGGTGTCACGCCGGCTCCGGCCGCACAAGCCCCTACCGCCACGGTGCCCGCCGCCCAGAGCCCCCAGGCGGCAAGTCCTGCCGCTGTGGAAGGCGAAGAGGAGGATGGCGATGAGTACATGGCCGTCGGCACCCGCACCTATCAGGTGACCCGCCGCAAGGAAAAACTCAGGGACATTTCCTCATGGGAAAATGTCAGCATCGAAGAAATCAAGCGCCTGAATCCCGGTGTGCCCAACGTCCTCAAGCGCGGTTCGCAGTTGGTGCTGCCGGCCCGTGAGGAAGAAGTGGCCAATCCGCAGTCCGACACTACGCAGCCGGCCGTCCAAGCCCAGGAGACGGGCTATCTCCTGCAGCCCGACATCCAGCAGCCGGACGAGCAACCGGTCTTCCTGCCCGACGACCCATATCCCCAGCCCGGAAAAGTCAGCAAGGACCATGTCAAGACAGCCCTTTTGCTGCCCCTGATGCTGGGCGACAGCACCAGCCAGCCCACCGAGCGCTACATCGAATTCTACGAAGGCGTGCTGCTGGCCGTGGATACTTTGAAAACCCTTGGTTTCTCGACCGACATGGCCGTTTACGACATCGGGGCGAGCCTGTATCGCCTGCAGCAGACGCTCAGGGCCCACGATCTCTCCGACGCCGACTATGTGATTGCCGCCGCCAATGCCGACCAAATGCCCTTCCTCTCCGAATGGGCCCGGGTCAACCAAGTCAAGCTGATCCTCCCCTTCAGCTCCCGCATCCAGGAAACAGCCGGCAACCCCTACATCTACCAGGTCAATCCGCCGCAGCAACTCACCTACGGCCGGCTGCTGTCGGAAGATGTCTCCTTCTTCAGCGACAAGAACATCGTTTTTGTCAGGTCCTACCAGGAAGACCTGGACGACCGCTTCACCCTGTTCCAAGGCCTGAAACGCCATCTTGTCGCCCATGGCATTCCTGTGCAGGAAATGGTGGAAAGCGAGGATATGACGGCTTTTGCCGATTCATTGAATGCCCACCTGAGCCGGGTACGCGACAACTTGGTCATACCGGCGCCGACCTCCATGTCGGGCAGCAACCGGCTCATCTCGTCCATTGCCTCTGCCTGCAATGCCCGGCCCGCCGGACAGGTCTGCATCCTGGGTTATCCCGAATGGATCGCCTTGAGCAAGAACAACCTGCCCCTGCTCTATTCCCTCAACGCTGTTATCTACGGCAACTTCTACGCCGATTACAGCCGCGACGACGTACGGCGCTTCCAATTGCTTTATTCGCTCACCTTTGGCAAGGACATCCTCAACACCTATCCCCGTTATTCCATGATGGGCTACGACATCACCCTCCAGGCGGCCGATCTCTTCTGCGGGCAGCAATACGGTGTACGTCCCTTGCAACACTTTCTGGATTTCGTCCAGCCCGATCCGGCCGGCGGCTGGTACAACCGCAGCGTTTACATCATCCGTCACACCTCCGACCGGCGCATTGAAGCCTTCCTGTTGAAATGATGCGAAGAATCCTGCTGTCCATATCCTTGCTTTTGCTCTGCGCCACCACCGGTTTGCAGGCCCAATACAGCATGATGGCCCACCCGGAGCTATATGTCGGCCTGGCAGCCGGTCCGACCTTCTCGACGGCCACCATGGTGCCGCTCTATGTCGACAAGACCTTTCTGCAGGGTTTGGAAGGCGGATTGGTGGTGAGATACATCTCCGAAAAGAACTTTGGGATCGAAGCCGGCCTGAACTATAGCCAGAGCGGCTGGACAGACGATTACGGCTACCAGGCCACCGATTCCTACCAGCGCTCCATCAGCTATGTGGAACTGCCCTTCCTGATGCATGCCTGGCTACCCAGCGGCAACAGCCGGTTTTTCCTGGATGCCGGGCCGAAAGTGGGATGGTACCTTTCCGAATCCGAGAGCATCGACAACCACTCCGGCACCACCTGGCCCTACTATGGCAAGGCCGTTGAGACCTATCTCCAATGGGGCATCATGGGCAAGGTCGGTTTCGAAGTGCATTTCGGACACATGGCTCTGGGCCTGGAGGGAGGCTATTACTACGGTTTGTCCGACATCTTTTCCAACGGGGTGACCGATCCCTTCGTCTCCTCCAACCTCTCACAGGCTTTGGCCCGCGTATTTCTGCTCTACCGGCTGAAATAGCCGCAAAAAAAATCGGCCCGTGCTGTTGCACAGGCCGATACAAATTGAAATCCGGACGATTGTCATCCCAGATAGCTTTTCAAAAGTTTGCTGCGTGAATTCTGGCGCAAACGGCGGATGGCCTTTTCCTTGATCTGTCTGACACGCTCACGGGTCAAGCCGAACTTGTCGCCGATTTCCTCCAAGGTCATTTCCTGGCAACCCAGGCCGAAAAACATCTTGATGATGTCGCTCTCGCGTTCGGTCAGGGTGGAAAGGGCCCGGTCGATTTCCTTGCTCAGCGATTCGTTGATAAGCGTGCGGTCGGCAATCGGGGCATCGTCGTTGACCAGCACATCAAGCAGGTTGTTGTCCTCACCTTCCACGAAAGGAGCATCGACCGAGACATGACGGCCCGACACCTTCAGCGTGTCGGCGATCTTATCGACCGGAATGTTCAGTTCTTCGGCCAGTTCTTCGGGCGAAGGCTTGCGCTCGTGCTCCTGTTCGAACTTGGAATAGGCTTTGGTGATCTTGTTCAAAGAGCCCACCTGGTTCAACGGAAGACGGACGATACGGGACTGTTCGGCCAGGGCTTGCAGGATAGACTGACGGATCCACCATACGGCGTAGGAGATGAATTTGAATCCTCGTGTCTCGTCGAACTTTTCGGCGGCCTTGATAAGGCCCAGGTTGCCCTCGTTGATAAGGTCGGGCAAACTCAATCCCTGATTCTGATACTGTTTGGCGACGGAGACCACGAAGCGCAGGTTGGCGCGGGTCAGTTTTTCCAAAGCGGCACGATCCCCTTGACGGATGCGCTGAGCCAGTTCGACTTCTTCCTCTACCTTGATCAGTTCCTCACGGCCGATTTCCTGCAGGTATTTGTCCAAAGAAGCGCTTTCACGATTGGTGATGGACTTTGTGATTTTAAGCTGTCTCATGCTTTAAAGAAAATTTGGGGCACAAAGGTAGTAAAAAGAATTCTCTTTTACTACCTCGCGCCCAAAATAATTTCAGAATTGACAATTGGCTGGTTATTCGTTCATATCCACGGCATAGTAGGTCACCTTGCCCGTCGGATACATACCCACGATAAACAGGGCTGTTTCACCGAAGCCGGCACCGCGCTGGATGTCCTTCACCAGCGATTCGAACTGGCTGACCGACTGGATGCGCTGATCGTTCACCTTCATGATTATGAAGCCCTTGCGTACGCCGGCGGCCTTGAGTTTGCCATCGGTCAGGCCGGACACCTGGATGCCATAGCTGATGTTGAGCTGTTTCTTGAGCTGGTCGGAGAGTTCGTTGAAAGCTGCACCCAGCACTTCCACACCGTTGTTCCTGACGATCTGGGTATTGCCCTGCAAATTGCGCAGCGTCACTTCGAGAGTCTCCTTGTTCTTGCCACGCAGGACCTCCACCTTGACCACGTCACCGGGACGGTATTGGCTGATGCGCTCCTGCAACTGGGCGTTGGTGGTCACCTTCTTGTTCTCCACCTTGAGGATGATGTCGCCTTCCTTGATACCGGCTTCCTGTGCGCCGCTGTGTTCGCCGACACCGGCCACATAGACACCTTCCACCATATCGATTTTCTTTTCCTTGGCCAAGTCGGAATTCATGGTCTGAATGGTGACACCCAGCATGGCACGCTGGACGGAGCCGTACTGCTTGAGATCGGTCACCACCTTGCTGACGATGCTCACGGGAATGGCGAAGGAATAGCCCGAGAAAGCGCCCGATTTGGAGACAATGGCCGTATTGATGCCGACCAGTTCGCCGCGGGTATTGACCAGGGCACCGCCGCTGTTGCCGGGATTGACGGCCGCATCGGTCTGGATGAACGATTCAATGCTCAGGCTGGTGTTGGTGTTGGCGTTGCCGCCACGCAGGTTGTCGTTGCTGCCACCGCCGATGATGCCTAGGTTGCGAGCCTTGGCACTGACGATACCGGCTGTCACGGTCGAAGTCAGGTTCAAAGGATTGCCGACGGCCAGCACCCATTCACCCACCTTCAGTTCGTCGGAATTGCCGAACGGAATGGTCGGCAGGTCGTTTTCCTCGATCTTGATCAGGGCGATGTCGGTGGTCGGATCCGTACCGATGACCTTGGCGGCATAGGTGCGCTGGTCGTTGGTCGTCACCTCTATTTCATCGGCGCCTTCCACCACATGGTTGTTGGTGACGATGTAGCCGTCGCGCGAAATGATCACGCCCGAGCCGTAGCCCACTTGGGGCTGCAATTGCTGACGGGGCTGGTTATAGTCGCGGTAGCCGAAGAAATACTCGAACAAATCGATCGGAGCCTGGCTCTGGGCGGCACGGACCGTGGTCTTGGACATGATGTGGACAACGGCGTGGACCGTATTCTCGGCCGCCACGGTAAAATCGGTGGCGACAGCCGGGACGGCTTCCGCCCTGACCAGCTGGGTCTGTGCCTCGGGACGCTGCGACCAGGAGGTTTCCTGCTGATCGACAGCCTCGAGTATCCTTTCGGAGAATTTGGAAATGACAAAATAGGAAATGCCGATACTGCATGCCAGCACGGCGACAATGATGCAGATGCCTTTTAAAAACTTTTTCATGATGCTTGTTTTTAAACAGTTGTTGTTTTTGTTCTTGTCACACACATTACAAAAACGATTCCACGCGAAAAATGTTACATAAATGTCAGAAAGAATCAGGATAATCTGCCGTCACTTTGTCAGTTTGTTGAAAAACCGTACTTTTGCGACGCAATAACAGAGAACGCGGCTGTCGCCGGGCCGAAAGGCCGGGAGGAAAGTCCGGGCAACACAGGGCACCATACTTCCTAACGGGAAGCTGCTCGCGAGGGCAGAGTCAAGGTAACAGAAAACAACCGCCTCAGGGCAAGGGTGAAAAGGCAGGGTAAGAGCCTACCGCCGGCAGGGTGATCTGCCGGGCCGTACCACTTATGGGTTGCAAGGCCATGTAAACCGACGCTACGAGGGTTGCCCGCCCCAGTCGGAGGGTAGGCCGCTTGAGCGGCGGGGAGACTCGCCGCCTAGATAAATGACAGCATCACACAGAACCCGGCTTACGGTTCTCTGTTATTTTTTTTACGACTGGAGGCTATGGCAAACATCATCAAGAAAGCGGAGATAATCGTCACCCGGGTGTGGAACTATGTCACCCGGGATGTATGGCGCGTGGACTTGTCGGCCAGCAAACAGAGCCGTTTCGGGCTGGACAACATCACCCGTATCCTCTTTTTGGCCGGACGCGGATTCATGGACAACAAACTGTCGTTGGTGGCCTCTGCCCTCACCTACTTCACCCTGCTGTCCTTCGTGCCCTTCCTGAGCCTGATCCTGGGCATCGCCAAAGGCTTCGACGCCCAGGAATACCTGCAGGCCGAGCTCATCAACCAGTTTCCCGGCCAGTCGGAAGTGCTCAACCTGGCCTTCGACCTGGTCGATTCGGTATTGTCCTATGCCACCAAAGGCGTGGTGGTCGGTATCGGCATCGTCTTCATCATCTGGTCGCTTTGGGCCATCGTCAGCAATATCGAGAAGAGTTTCAACATGGTCTGGCAGATTTCCAAGGGGCGCAGCTTCTACCGCAAGTTCACCGACTTGCTGGCCGCCCTGTTCATCCTGCCCATCCTGCTGATCCTCTCCTTCGGTGTGACCATCTACCTCAAGACGACCATCGACTCCTCGCCCATCCTGTCGGCCCTGAGTCCGGTGATGAATTTCCTGGTCAAGAGCATTCCCTATTTCCTGTCCTTCCTGCTGTTCACGGTGATGTACATCATCGTCCCCAACACCAAGGTCAAACTGCCCAACGCCCTGCTGGGCGGTCTGCTGGCCGGTATGGCCTATCAGGCCTTCCAATACCTCTACATCAACGGACAGCTGTGGGTGAACCGCTACAACGCCATCTATGGCAGTTTTGCCGCCCTGCCCCTGTTGCTGCTCTGGTTGCAGCTCACCTGGACCATCGTGCTCTTCGGGGCCGAGATCACCTTTGCCGCCCAGAACCTGAGGAACTACCTGTTCGAACGGGAAAGCAAGCACATCAGCCAGCGCTACCGCCACTTCTTCACCATCCTCATCATGAACGTGGTGTGCAAACGATTTGAGCAAGGGCTCAAGGCACTCTCGGACGAAGAGATTTCCGAACAAAACCATATTCCCATCGGCATAGTCAAACGCCAACTGGACCTGCTGTGCGAAGTCGGTCTGCTGAGCGAAGCCAACAGCAGTGAGGACGATCGCGTGCGGGTGTTCCAGCCGGCCATGGACATCCATCAGATCACCGTCGGCCTGATTTGGCAGAAAATGTTCGAACACGGTGTGGAAGACTTCAAGATGCATCCCGACGAGGAGTATCCGACACAGTGGCATTCCTTGGTCGACTTGGAGGACGCCCTGATCGCCAAAGGCGGGGAATGCCTGGTAAAAGACCTATAACCATCTAATAATAAAATCATTATGGCAAAATCTATTAGCAAAAGCAGTCTGTTGTTGATTGCAGCTGTCGTGGTGATTGCCCTTTGGGGTGTATCCACTTACAATTCCTTGGTATCGGCCGATGAAAGTGTCACCAATGCCTGGTCGCAAGTGGAAAACGTTTATCAACGCCGTATGGACCTGATCCCCAATCTGGTCAAGACCGTACAGGGAGCCGCCGATTTCGAGCGCAACACCCTGAGCGATGTCATTGAAGCCCGTTCCAAAGCCTCTTCGGTACAGGTCGATGCCAACAATCTCACAGAAGAGAACCTGGCCGCCTTCCAGCAGGCCCAGGATGGCCTGAGTGCCGCTTTGAACCGTCTGATGGTCGTTGTGGAGCGCTATCCCGAACTGAAGGCCAACCAGAACTTCATCGAACTGCAGTCGCAGCTCGAAGGCACCGAAAACCGCATCACCGTGGAGCGTCAGAAATACAACGACGTGGTCAAGACCTATAATGCCGGCGTCCGCAAGTTCCCGCGCAACATCGTCGCATCGTTGTTCAATTTCGACACCAAGGCCTATTTCAAGGCTGCCGAAGGTGCTGACAAGGCCCCCGAAGTCGATTTCAATTTCTAAAGAAAGAGTCTGCCGGCGTTTCCGGCAAAACGACTTTCCAGACAGTATCCCATCATGCTCATCAAGAACAGGATTCTGACGGTTCTGTCCGTACTGCTTTGCAGCACGTGCCTGCTGTCGGCCCAGGTGCCCGAACGGCCCTACCCGCCGCATCTGGTCAATGACTACGCCGGTATGTTGACCAAGGCCCAGAACGAAGCCTTGGAAGAGGAACTGGTCAAGTATGATTTCCGCACCTCCACCCAGATTTGCGTCGTCACGCTCAATGACCTGGGCGGCATGGACATCATGAGCCTGGCCTACAAAATCGGCGAAAGCTGGGGTGTGGGCAACGAGGCCAACAACGGTGTAGTGTTGCTCATCAAGAACAAGACGCGCGACAGCCGTGGCGAAGTGGCCATAGCCACCGGCTACGGTACGGAAGGCATCCTGACCGATGCCGTGTGCCGCCGGCTCATCGAGGACGACATCCTGCCCCACTTCCGTGAAGGCCGAAGCTACGAAGGAATCCATCAAGCCTGTCAACATATTGAGGGGCTGCTGGATGGAGAGTTTGAATTCGAGGAGGAAGAGCCTGATATTTGGGTGGTCTTTGGTATCATGATCATCCTGGCCATCGTGGCCATCGTCTTTTTTGCCCTGCTCATCAAATACAGCAAGAACCACCCCGACGGCGGTGGCGGCAAAGGCCCGACCATCATCATCGGCCCGGGCAGCGGTCTCTTTGGCGGTGGCGGCCGCTCAGGACTGGGCAGTTTCGGAAGCGGCGGGTTCAGCGGTGGATTCGGAGGCTTCGGCGGCGGTCACTTCGGTGGCGGCGGCGCCCACGGAATCTGGTAAAGCAATTATTCGATAGACTGCAATAAGTCAGTACGTTCTGAAACTACGGACCTTCGGTCCTATCCCTCCCACTGGCTAACGCCAGCGGGTCCCTCCCGTTACGGCAAAGCCATGTCCTCCTTTTCGCTCGAGAATGCAAACTCGTTTGCACTCTGCTCGCTCATGCGTCGGTTCACGAGGCCACGGGC